>JASHYD010000837.1 GCA_030043175.1 Xanthobacteraceae bacterium
ATCGGCAACTAATGGCAATGTTCGATTGGACGACGGCGAGTCAGGCCACGGTCTATACACAAGCGGCCGACCGGAAACGGCTTGCAGCACAGACGGCCCAATTGATGGTGGGGCACTTTGAGAACAGCGAATTGCCCCACCGAAAAATAACCAATTGATTTACAAGATGAATTTATGCCACTGGCAGGAGTGAAGGGCGCGCCATTCGCTAGCAAAATCAACACGGTGTAACCAAAATCGGTCCCTTGAGGACCCGCGAAAACAGCGGCTCTCCTTAAAAATTGTTACACTTTCTAGCCCTCTTCTAGCCCCGCGTTCCGCACCCGCGGGCGCCGACTTAAAGCAGCCATGCGGCCCTATTCGATCACCTCGTCGGCGAGCGCGAGCAGGTTCGGTGGAACGGGAAGGCTGAGTGCCTCGGCGGTCTTTACGTTGATGACCAACTCGAACTTAGTCGGCTGCTGTACTGGTAGATCGGCAGGTCTCGCGCCCTTGAGAATCTGCGCGACACAGAGGGAGCCGATTTGGCGACTGAGTGCCAAGAAATCGGCATTGTAGCTTATCAGGCCGCCGGCGCGCACAAACCCGCCGGTACGGTATATGGCTGGAATGTTGTGGCGTGAGGTCATCTCTATAATTTTATGCCATTGCCAAGGCGACCGCGCCGAGACCGGACGGTCGCGAATGCCCATGGTCCGGATGCGCCGGATGAAGGCAGCGCCATCCGCGCCGTCGCCGTCGCGGTCGCGGATCAAGTAGCGTGGAGGCTCGTCCCAGCCGCAGGCCTCGGTCAGCTGACGGGCAAGCCATTCGGCATTGGGATGGGCTGGGAACGGCCCGGCCACGGCGGGCCAGATCAACTTGAGGAGATCGCCCATGGCCGTGATTATCGATCGATTCGCAGGCTATACAAGGTACAACCGCTGGCATGGTCGGCCGGCCCGCCGGCCCGCGACATGAGCGACCGCGCGGTACGGCGTAAGTCGTGCAGCGTCCAATTCGGTAGCGGCTCGGCTTCGGCGTCTTGCTTGCGCCAGCCCACCGGCGATCGGCAAGATTCTGGTACTGGGGGAAGTGATCCGGCTCTGCTCGTCCCGCTCTCGCTTAAGGCAAACGAGCTGCGGCAGAGTTGCCTGCTACTGGCCAGCCCACGAGGTGATCTGGATGCTCCGCTTCTGGCAAGGCTGTTGAAAGTTCCGCTGGTGGATGGAGTTGGGGGGCTCTCGATTGACTTGACTGATATGAATCGGCAGATCGGGGTGCGTGGCTCTGACGAGCAGACTGCTTCGTTATTCAGTTACGGGGACTGGGAAGCGTGCGTTCGGCGCTGCGACTGAGACGTGAGTTTTTAGGCACGCGGACCAGATGCCGCAAGGGCCAACGTAGAAGCGGCATCGACAACTGTTGGGAGCCGTCTCATGAAAGGCAAATGGCGCATCGTCAAGATGCCGGACTATACCTCCGATTTCCCCGATATGGTCGAGCCTGCCTACATTCTCTTCAATGGCAAGGGCGGCGGCGAGTTCGCCTTCGGTGCCGTCACCGGTGCGATCCACGGAGCCGGTGATGGCGAGGCCATTGAGTTCAGCTGGGAGGGGAACGACGAAATGGACGAGGCCGGTGGCGACGGATGGGCTGAGCTTCAGCCTGACGGCTCAATTAAAGGTCAAATCTGCTTCCATGGCGGGGAGGAAGCGAGCTTCACCGCGCGCTCTTGGAAAACTTCTTCGAAAGCCGGCTAGTCGCCCGATTCAATCAGATTGAAGGGTAGAGGTGCCTGCGTTTGATCCGGGCGTCGGGCGTTGTGAAGTGCCAACTTGCCTTGATGTGTTTAGCATTTCTATCGCGCTCCCAGGCACCGATTTCCTCGATCAACGTTTGCTTGTCGGGGATGCGGCGGTCGAGGCATTGTGAGGTGAGGACGCCGAGTTCGGATTCGGCGAGATCAAGCCAACTGCCGTGCTTGGGGGTGTAGTGCCATTCGAAACGCTCGACCAGGCGGCGAGCCTCGACGGCCGGGAACGCTTCGTAAAGCGAGGCCTTGCAGTGGATGTTTAGATTATCGTGGACGAGCACGATGATCTTTGCGTCGGCAAAATGGATGTCGGCCAAGTCCTTCAGGACCTGGGCATAGTCGGCCGCGGTATGGCGATCGGTAACTTTGACGTGGCGCCAGCCTTCGAGCGGCGCGAACAACATGAAAAGATTGGCAGTGCCATTGCGTTCGTACTCGTAATCATGACGGGCCGGGCGACCCGGTTTCATCGGCACGGGAATGCGGATCTCGGCGATAAGTTGCTTCGAGCTCTCGTCGAGGCAAACCAGCGGCCGCTCAGGATCGCTCTGTCGTGACGTATGCAGAACGGGCCGCGTGCTTCCCTGCCAGTCTTGAGGGGCTGCAGCACCAGTATGTTCGAGTTTGAGATTCCGACAGGGACCACGGATCCTGCTTACCCCAATCTCGGCGCAGCATTAGACCGGCGATGCGCGTCTTCTTTATCGCAGAGCGGTACGGCTGTCCGTTCGTCGAGCAGCGGAATCCAGTTTTCCTCTTGCGCCTCGCACTATCGGCCGAAGAGCGCCCGAACTCTGTTCGGGTGGTGAGTCCGCTGCGCTGCCAACAGCAAACAGCGCGCGCACCGGCAAAGACAGCCCCGAAAGCAGCGGTGACCTAGGGCTGTCGCGATGGATTATCCGCGTATCAAGCTGGTCTACTCGCAAACAACAGCGTCGGAGGTTTTCCGACCGGGTGAGCATGGTCGAAAACGATCCACGCATGATGGTGCTGCGACATGTTGGTGGCCTCGCCCCTATCAAACCATTGGATTCGATGAGTCAGGGCTATCACTGCAGCCAATGGACCAGCCGATATCAGGGCAGCCGCCCGCCGTCCCGCGACCCATTGGAAACGCACCAACAGCGCCAGCTGCCCTTGCACAGTTTCGGTCAAGCGCAGCGCATGATCCACGAAGCGCAGCATTGCGATGGCGGACTTCTCCTGGCCTATGCGCGATGGTCCGCTGCCGCCATAGGGTGGATTCGTTACGAGGGCTCGGCAGCCATCGGGCACAACTTGGCACGACAGGAAGTTTATTCCAGGCGTGCCAAAGCCGTGATCAGTGATGTCCGTGGACGTTACGCCGTAGCCGTGGCGTTGCAGCACGGCCGTGATGGCTCCGGTACCGCAGCATGGTTCCCACACTCGTCCTCGAAGCTGCACGTGACGAAGCAACGCCTCGGTGACCCAATCGGGCGTCGCATATAGGTCGTGGACTTCACGATCATAGCCGGAGACATGGATAGGGCGGCTGGTTTTGCCCCGGAAAATTAGAGCAGGGTCGGCTGTACCGGCCTCCGACACCTCGCTTAACGCAAACAGGTCACGCATGGTTTTGGCTGGCTTCATCGAAATTTACCGGTGCTCGTCATGGCCGAGCCATCGCGCTGCAACTGGCGCGCCGGCCACGGCTGTCCTCGTAAATCGCTACCAGTAATGAGTTGGGATCGCCCCAGCACAATTGCATAATCCACTGAAAAAATCGTTCCACGAATCTCATCACAGATAGGGGTCGCTGGCGACGGGTCCGATCCCGGTCAGAAAGTGGGACCGGAAGTGGGGCCGAAATATTAGGCGGAGACTTGGAACATGGCGCGGCGGACACTTAACAGATTGAGCGCGAAGGAAGCCGAGACGCTAAAAAAACGCCGGGACGCCATTCCGATGGTGGAGGTCTTTAGCTGTCCATCGATGGCGACGGCCGGCGGCGCTGGGTGTTCTTGTATGTGCGCCGGGGACGGCGTGTCGAGCTTGATCTGGGCGGCGGCCGCGAGATGGCGCTGGCTTCGGCACGCACCCAAGCGACGGGGCTGAGAGGCATGCTGGCGAATGGCGGAGACCCTAAGGCAACTCGTGCGAGGGACGATTCGGTTCCAACGTTTGGTGAATGCGCCAATGCTTATGTCAAGGACATGCATCCTTGCCGGGCCCTATGAGGCGTCAAGGGGCGGTCAGCTATGTGCGGTGGGCGAGCTTGACAGTTGGGAAATCGCCCGCAACCTATTGAAACTTCAAGGCCGCTTTTGCCCTCGGTTGGGAAAAAATTACAGCTAATTCAACGCGGGACTGCGGACTCTGACCTCGTTAATCTTGGTTCGAATCCAGGTCCCGTAAGGTCAAAACATTAAAACGGCTGATAGGACGATCAGTTGTGCACGGCCAGCATAGGGGCGCCGGAAGCGTTCCGGTACGGGGATCGCGCAAAGGGGGCGTTATGGATTAGGCGCGCATCCTGGCCTACGTCACAGGGACGGTGGGTCAAGAGCTGCTGGCCCGGAACGAATATCTGGCCACCGAAAACCGCATCCTGAAAGACCAGCTGAAAAGCCGACTGATGCTCTCGGACGAGCGACCCACGCTCGGCGAGATTGATTATCGCCTGGGTCGTAAGGTTCTCGCCGAGGTGGCCATACGCCCCAAGTGTGGAGGTGAGTTGTCTCGGCGACACCGACCTCATTCTGAAACCTAACCCATTGATCGGAAAGGGGCGTAATCTCGCGGAGTTTTCAGAATGGTCATTGAAATCACAGCAGAATCGAGGGACGCAGCGTCGTCGGCGGACGGCTCAACCAAGGCGTTGCTGCTGCCGAAAATCGATGCCAATCGAGGCCGGGAGCGAGACACTCGACATGTCGTTTGCTCTGACGGCGATGGGAAAGATTGCCCCGTGGAATCGCTGGCCTTCATTCTGACAGCGGCTCATAACCGCTTGGTTCCAGGTTCGAGTCCTGGCGGGCCCACTACTTTAAAATCAACGGCTTAATCGGAATTGAGGCCAGAGAGGATGAATCAAAAAGCTTTATGGCTACATTGGTGGCTACAATCTGAGAATTTCGCCGCCGCGTAGATGCACCACCTCTCTGCTAATCGCTTCCTCTCTGCTTACCGCTTCGCCTTGCCGAGCTTTCGCGACAATTGGCACAGCGCCTCGGGGCTCGGACAACAAGGTCTCGCCGTTGAGCGGGCTCAAAAGCCCCTCATTGCAATGGGGGATTGGCTACGATCGAACTCCGGGGTCGCAAATGGGCGCCAGCTATTTGGCGGCCGATCTGGATCCAAGGCGGCGGATCGCCGACGCTCGGGATGGCGAAAACCGGTGGTGGCGTTTTTCGCCAGCCCTCATCAGCACCATTCAGCTTCGAACTGGTTATGAAGGCCGTGGTATCCCCGAAACAATGAATATGCTCCCAAAGACGGCGTCATAGTCCCTACGATGTTAATCGAGGAGGTCTCCAACCTGTCGAAGATGCCGGTCGCCGAGCCCAACGCCGCGAACTGCGTGATCACGCTGACACACCGTCATGTTTCCACACCTTCGGATCGTCTTCCCAGACCGTCAGGTAGCGAAGGATCAGCCGGCCCGGACGTCGAAACGATCGGCTCGAAGCATCTTAGCCAACGCGCCCGCGGACCATCTGCAGTGAGCTTATACAAACATTGGTCGTGTCAATTCATCAGTGGAGGCGTGAACTCGCGCTCAGGCGGCTGGCGGGATCTGGTCGGCGTTAGTTAAGGGGGTATAGTTGGCATCTGCGCGAGCAATCTGAATTAATGCCGCCTGCCAGATATCTAATCGCTAATGCACAAACCGGCCGAAGTCGGTTTGCTTTGGCATGGCAACTGCCAGCGGGCGGTCCGACACAAAGAGCCCAGCCGTCATCAATTG
>JASHYD010000838.1 GCA_030043175.1 Xanthobacteraceae bacterium
GACCTTGCCATGATAGACTTCGATGCCCTTGGGATGAGGCGGGTGATGTCCGAGGATAACATCTGCCCCGGCATCAATGAGTTCGTGGGCGAATGCGCGATTCTCCGGGCTGACCTCAGCCGAGCGCGAGGTGGCCCAATGGATGGCAACCAGGACATAGTCGACTTGAGGCCGCAGCTTGCGGATATCCTCCTTCATCAGGAACGGATCCATCGGAACGATTCCGGGCCGCTCGTCGGCCGCGAATGCGGATTCGCCGATGTTGTTGAATTGCGTGTAGCCAAGGAATCCAAGCTTGATGCCATTGCGCTCGACGATGACCGGCTTGCGCGCGTCGGCAAGATCGGTTCCGCCGCCGACATGGGCAATCCCGGCCAATGAAAGAGCGCGCAGCGTGTCCAGGAAGCCGCGCTCTTCCGCATCAAAGGTATGATTGTTGGCAAGATTGACCAAACCAATCCCCGCGTCCCGCATGGAGATTGCGAACCTCTCCGGTGTTCGGTTCAAGCCAACCTGGCGGCCGTGATCGGACAGAGCGCCTTCGCAGTTGACCATGACAAGATCCGCATCATGGAAAATCGGGGACAGCCGCTGCAGCGGATAATTCAATAGCGCGTCGTCATGGGAATAGTCTCTCGTGTATTCTTCGTGATCCAGCAGCGGGTAGCTCAGGCTTTCTCCCGTGGAGCCGTCATTGGGGCCCTTGAGGCCAAGACTCTTGAGGTACGCTCCGCTTTCGCCCTGATCGACATACGGAATTGGCGGCCAGTCGCCTGTGACCTGGTCACGCACGTCACGCCTACCGTAGACGATCTTGCCATAGGGAGTGGGATTGGCGACCGGATAGCGAACGGTGGGCGGCCGGGCGTTCAGCGACCATTCAACATCGCCGCCAAAGATGAAGACAATTTGATTATCCGCTGCACATGCCGGCTTCTCCGGCAGGGCCAGCGCAAGGAAAGAAAGGATCGCTACGCTTGAAATCGAGGCCCAAAATCGCGGTGAGTAGGTCATTTCGATCCTCCCTTGTTGGTTTAGCCGGAGCCTCCGATCTTGTATATCGTACAAGAGCGATAGCAAGGGCCGCCGGCTGGCCTCGGCCTCGCATCGCGTTTGCAACCGGTTCTTTCGTGCTCTCGACGGTCGCGATGGAGCGCAAGGCCCCCCTGGTTGATGCTAGAGCGCGCACCCAACGTCGTCTGCGCGGCATCAGCCCAAGCCGTTGCTCCGCACTGACGGTGCCGTCAGAATCCGGCATGTCATGATCGTAAAGCATCATGTCGTGCTGGATCATTCCAAGTCACTTCGGCTCGTGGTAGCGGTCCGATCCCGGCGGACTTTCTTTGCCCTGCAGAGAAAATTATATCGTCGCTTGATCGCTGGCAAAGCTTATTGTCCAAGCGGTGAGCAGTGATACAGAGACAAAATGGTTTCTCGACAGGAACCGCCGTCAATCGGAGTTCAATTCGACCCTGCGGAAGGGAGGCGGCCCTAGACCCAGAGCCACCTCCGCGATCAGCTGATCGATCACATCTCGGCCTGTACACACAGGGGCTCGATCTCGCGACAAGTTGGGAGCCGAGTGAACTGTTCCCCTGATGGACAAGCGGTTCCGCTCAGAGGCCGAATACGTACAGCACGGTGGCTTGACGCTGGTCCTTGAGCTCCGGAGTGTTGACGAGCTTGGACTTGGCCGAAGCGCTCGGCCCTGACGCGATCGCGATATACTGCTTGCCGCCAACCTCGAAAGTCATGGGCGGTGCCGAGAAGCCAGAGCCGACATTTATTTTCCAGAGTTGTTCGAGCGTGGTGTCGTCGAACGCCGCAACCGTGCCGTCTGTCAGCCCAAGGAAGACCAGTCCGCCTCCGGTCGATACCGTCCCGCTGTAGTTGGGATATTGCAGATGAGCGGTTTGCTTGATTTCTCCAGTCACGGGATCGATGGCGGTCAGGTTGCTTTCGTAGCGGTCGGCAGTCTTGTAGGCACCGCCGTTCCAGCCCTTGTCCTGGCTATGCTTGGCGGTATCGATTGTGACGTCGGAACAGGCTGTCATCGCCGGGATATACGTCAACTTGGTTCGCGGACTGTAAGAGGATGGCCAATAGTTGTTGCCGCCGGCGATCGACGGACACACCCTCTTGGTCGGCTCGCCTGGGCTCTGATTGGCCAGCATCGAATAGGTCTGGATGTCCTTGTTGGGATCGTAGTCAAGCGGCTTGCCGGTCTTTTGGTCGATGCCCTTGGTCCAGTTGATGTTGTCCATATAAGGCTTGGCGCTGACCATGGAGCCGTTGGCCCGCTCCATGGTGTAGAAGAACCCGTTGCGTGCGGAATGCGTGAGTAGCTTGCGCGGCTGGCCCTCGACCATGCCGTCGATCATGATGTGGGTCCCGACCTCGTCGTAATCCCACATGTCGCCGGGCGTGAACTGGAAATACCAATTCATTTTGCCGTTGTCCGGGTCCCAGGAAATAGCGCTGTTGGTGAAGAGGTTGTCGCCTGGCCGGTAGGTCGGGTCGAACATCGGTACCGGGTTGCCGGTACCCCAGACAGTCTGGTTGGTGTCGGGATCGTAGGTCCCGGTTACCCAGACGGCGCCGCCGCCGGTCCGCCAGGCGTTGTTCTTGTCCTTCCAAGTCTCGCTGCCCGGTTCACCAGGGGCTGGGATCGTGTACTTCTGCCACAGCCGCTTGCCGGTTGCGGCGTCGAGGCCGGCCATCCAGTCGCGCACCCCGGTATCGCCGCCGGCCGCGCCGACAATGATCTTGTCCTTGATGGCAAGCGGCGCCGAGGTCAGCACCACCTCAGCCGTATCGGCGAAGGAGGATTCCCACGCGACTTTGCCGGTCTCCTTGTCCGTCGCAACGATCCGCGGCGGCCCGCTGGCAGCAGTGACGACGAAATTTCTCCATAAAGCCGCGCCGCGGTTTCGGTCCTGCCTTTGCTGTTTGGGGTCCATGCGCCACACGATCCGCCCCACCTCGCCTGAGGTTCCGTCGATCTTGTAGAGAACGCCCCAAGAATCGGTGATGTAAATGAAGCCGTCCTCGGCGAGCGGTGTGGCGTGGATGAACTCATTACCGGAGCTGCCGCCAAGAGGCACCGCGTAGGCAAGCTTGAGGTTTTTGACATTGTTCTTGTTGATCCGCGCTAGGGGCGAAAAGCGCTGGCCGTTGTAAGTGCGGTGGTTCATCAGCCAGTTCTGCGGCTCGGGATTGAGGAGCCGCTCCGGTGTCACATCCGCGGCGGCTGCGGGCCAGGCCAATATGCTGCTTGTTAGTAAGGCAGCGTGAATCGAAACCTTACGTCCTGTCATTGATGCCTCCCATGCAATTGCCACCACTTCGCAGCGAGGGTGTTGAGGATAGTCTACATTGCCTGAAGGGTGGTGTCCGCATTGGGCGCGAAGGGGTAGTTACCGATCCTCACGCTATCAGGCGGGCCGCGGCTTCGTTCTTGGCACTGGACTGAAAAGGACAGAATGCCATCGATCCGTACTCATGACCTCAACCCGCAGCGCCTGCTGTGAAATCGGAGTTTTTCCTGGGCGATCCCAAGAGGTTACCATCGTCGCGGCCCGCCGCCGGCCTGCATCGCCGGTTGTGGGCTGTGCCGTCGATTTCGGCTTTTGCGGGACCCGCGAGCGCCCGCGGCGTCGGCCGGGTCCGTGGCAAGCCTCCTGCGGGCATTAGTCAACTCGTGAGCGGCGCGCTTGCGCGCTCCGCCACGGAAGGACTACGCCTACTGACTCAACGGCGCCCGTTGGACCAGTTCGATGCGGGCGCCCCACGGGTCAGTGATGTAGGTGATTGTGGAGCCGGTGGCTGCGTTCTTGCGCGGTGGCTCGTCAAGCTTGATACCCTCCGCTTCAATCTTCTTCACGAACGCTTCGTGGTCTTTCACGTCGAAACCGTAGTGGTCGAGGACGCGGCCCTTGGTCGGCGCCTGCGCCGTGTCGGCTTTGGCAAACCGGATTTGCACACCTGGGATATCCACGACCGGCTGATTGTTGCGAGTACTGGCCTTGCCGCCGAAAGTCTTCGCGTACCAAGTCTGGGCCTTGATGATCTCGGCCTCTGGCAGGAACAGATGCACGTGTTCATTGCGGATCGGCATCGCCTGATTTTTGTCTTCCAAAATTTCGATGCGCAGACCGTCCGGCGTCTCGACATAGGCTTGATCAAGCCGTCCGTTGCTACCGGGGAGCACCGCAATGCCATTTGCCTTCCACTTGGCTACCTGCTCCTGGACGTTATTGACGATAAAGCCGACGTGGTTGACCACCGAGCCTCGAGATCCGCCATTCCCGGCTGCATTCCCGAGCGTCAGATTGATCAGAACACCGGGGAACCGGACGGACTCGGCGTCGCCGCGCTTGATCAGTTCGCCGCCCATGCCGAGAAAGATCTTCTTGTTGGCTTCCGCATTTTGCGAGGCCAGATGCCAGTGCCCCATAGTCACGCCTGCCTCATTGAACGGGAACGGCTGGGCGTACGCCGTCCCGGCCGCGAGTGTCGAGGCGAGCAATAAAGCTGGAAACAGTGGTTTCATGAATGCCTCCCTGGTGTTGAACTGACCCTCGCTTGTGGGCCAGCGATTGGTACGCACGCTACCACTTTGTCAAAGCGCACGTAAGCGCATGCAGCGTTCTGCCGTTTCGGCTGGGTCGCCACAACGGAGGTCTTGTTGACGCCCGCAGGAAGTAGCCGATCATCCCGCGTCGGCCGTTTTCGAGGAATCCGGCAGATCAGAAGCGTATGAGGGTATCCGGCACCGTCGACGTCCCCCGCGTTCGCATCATGGCCAGGGCCTATTTACCATCTTGATCCGGAGATCATCGATCTGGCGCTGGAGCGCAGTGTCGCGCACGAATCGCGCAGGTCGCCGCGCCGAGCGTGCTCGGGTGCCCAAAATCCACTCTTGAGCCAATCGCCGAAGCCATTGCCCCTGAACAACGACTGAAATATCGTGTTGTCTACGGGCTCGGCGTTGCTCGGATATGCTCCATGATGATCGCGAAGAGACGGCGGCTAAGGTCATCATTGGGCTGGGGGCGGTCGCCCTCCAGGATGTAGACCCGATCGTCAGGTCGAGATAGACGTCGCCTCCATAGAATTGCGAGAAGGGTACGGAGCGGCCCTTGGGTACCGGACGCCACTGTTGCGTAACGTTCGGGAATGAGACTCCGAATTCCGCCGTCGTAAGCCCGTGGGTGACGCGCAGCCCGGCTTGGTG
>JASHYD010000839.1 GCA_030043175.1 Xanthobacteraceae bacterium
TGCCCTCCTCGTCGCCGTTGCAAGCAACGCCGAAGGTGTCCTCGCCTACCCGGCGCGGAATATCTCCGAAGCGCTGCACGGCGCGCTGCCATTGCGCCGGGGCAGCCTTGCTGGTCTCCCATGTGTAGCGCTCTCCCAGTCCGGCGATAAGCAGCGGCCCGCAGTTATCGAAGCGCGCCGGCTTGAGGTCCGCGATAAGCGTCTCGTTCAATTTGATGGGCTCCACAAGTTCGATGTTGCAGAGACAGTGTTGAGCGCGAACGGTTTCAGGGGTCAGCCCGAACTGCTCGCGAAACGCCCGCGTAAAGGCTTCGTGAGAGCTGTAACCGGCGTCCAGGGCCACCGTCAGGATATCGGGAGCCCCGTTGATCAGGGATCGCGCCGCCCCGGTCAAGCGACGTCCCCGCACATAGCGCATGACCGAACAGCCGGTCGCAACGCCGAAAGCGCGCACAAGGTAGTAGCGCGACACACCAACTGACTTCGCGATCTCATCAAGTGAGACATCGCCTGAAAAGTGGGTCTCGATAAACCAGATCGCTTTCCCGACGGCGTTCATAGTGGCCCCGTATAAAGCACGACCCAGGTATAGCGCCTTTCATCACGGGCCATTTGATCGATATTGCTCCCTCGCGCCTGAAGGGCCCGACCCTTGCGGGCAAGCTGAGCACCGCGAATCAGCAGGCCTTGTTGAACTTCCTGCGCTCGCTTTGAACTCAGTTTTGTTGATGGCGCGGTTGCTGCACGCGTTGGCGCCTCAATACCGCGCTCATCTACGCAGGTACGCGTGCCTAGGCGGCGTTTGATGTTATCTCGACCGGCTAACGTCCAGTGAAGCAAGTTCCGTGCAAACTGGCCGGCGGAAACGCCGGCCTTTTCTTTTGCTGCGCATTGTTCTGCACGGCTCGAACCGTGCATCGTCAATCGACGGGCGATGAGGTCGTCGCCGCTCGACGGGCCACCAACCTGCTTGGGGATAAGGGCCGCTGAAGCTGAACCCGCGCAGATGGCACGGAACGAGCGGCCGAGTTCTCCCCCGTCCCGATGACGATTGGTGCCGAATTTCCTTGTCACGCCGTTTCCTGCCGGACGCCTCGCCCTGACGGATGCCCGGCCGCGCCGCGCTGCCGGAGCTGTTGCGCGAGCTATGAGGCGGCAAGAGGTGCGTTGGGGTTCGTATGCAGCGCCGGCTCGTGGGCAGCCCAGAATTGAAGCGCGAGCCCCAAGTCTGGCACCGGACAACCGTCCACGCCGCACCGCTATCAGCTTGCTTGCGTGCGACTTGAACTTTTTCCCCGCCCTGTCGATTGCCTCGCTTGTCTTCGAGACTTACACCGATTGTCGGGCTCAAGTTGGTGCGTTGATCCTTCAAACATATCCGTGCTTCGCTCAAGCACCATGATGACCCGCACATCCGATATCACTTCGGTCTTCTTCCTCAGCCGTTAATAGCGGCGCCTGATTCAAGCGGGCGGAAGACGAGAGCGTGCTGGGCAAGCCGCTTGGCCGTCCCACACTCCTTGACCAAACCAGCCGCACAAACGTCGCATCGCGCGGCGATAGGTGACCGGCCTAGAGCGCGATATGAGGATATTCATGCCTGCCGATGAACATGAGTCGATGAGCGCGCTCAGCGACGATCAGATACAGCAATTCATTCAAGACGGATTCGTCCGGATTGATCGGGCGTTTCCGCGCGAGATTGCGGATGAGGCGCGAGCCATCCTGTGGCGCGACACCGGCTGCGATCCCGACGATCCGGCGACGTGGACAAACCCGGTTATCCGGCTTTCCGGCTGCAAGGACGCGGCGTTCCTGAAGGCGGAGCGCACGCCGGTGTTGCGCGCCGCATTCGACCAGATCATCGGGAAGGGACCCTGGCGCCTAGGGTCGCTGGGCTTCGGGGGCATGTTTGTCGTGCGCTTCCCGCATCCCGGCGACGACGGCTGGCATACCGACCGACACGAGCTTTCCTCCCGATGGTGGCGATCCGAGCGATTTCTCCGCGTGGCGCGCGAACGTGAAGTCCCGCGGCCGTGCCCTACTGATGCTGTTCTTGTTCTCCGACGTCGGCCCGCGGGACGCGCCGACGCGGATACGGGTAGGATCGCACGTCGACAGGGCGCGCTTTCTCGCGCCAGCCGGTGAGGCTGGAATGTCACATAAGGATATGGTGCCGGATCACACAGGTGCCGACCGGCCTGAGGCCTTGGCGACCGGCGACGCCGGGACCGTCTACCTGTGCCATCCCTTTCTCGTCCACGCCGCACAGCGCCACCAGGGGACGGCGCCGCGGTTCATGGCCCAGCCGCCGCTGCATCCCGCGGGACCCATCCGGCTCGATCGGGTGGACGGCGACTATTCGCCCGTTGAGATCGCGATTCAGCAAGCGCTTCAGGGAGAGGGGCTTAACAACCAACTCCGACCGGACCCGAAGCGTCGGCCCAGAGGCCAAAAATCCTAATAAATCGCTGAGAGGCTGACTTCCCCACTGGTGCGAACTTCACCCAGACGGTCCCGGATGGTGCGGCCGTGATCTTCGGCCGTGAAAGTCGCATCATATTCAATTCTGTCGTCCGAGCGCGAGCGCCCTTCGCCCAACGTCAGCGTGAGGTAGCGGCCCTGGAACAGAGCGCCCGATCCGGACGGCGTGACACGCCCGGTCGCCGTGATCGCGATGGGGGCATACCGGGGTACAACTCGAAGCGAAATTTGCAGGTCATCGAATTTAAATTTGCAGGTCATCGAATTTGAAGTGTCAGCGGTACTCTTCGTGCGGGTTCTGGGTTCGGCAATCATGAGTCCGAGTTGCCGTGCGACAACAATATTGGGTGGAATCTAGGATGACCGCCGGATAGGGGTCTTCGATCACGAACTGATTGCAGATGATGAGCCGATCCCGATGCATCCCTGCGGAGCCTCCTGCCAAAGCCGAGGTAGCGAACGTGCCGGTCAGCACCAGTGCGCAGACGATCTTCATGGCCTGTCTCCGTAGCTTAAAATTTAGCTGGACCGATCATTGCGCGACAACCGGTCGCCGTGACCGGAGGCCGGCCCTAAGGCCGGCAGCCGGATACTTCCTGGAGGTCCCGGATCAATACTTCCCATGAACCGGGTCCCGCCGCAGCTCGAAGCGAACGTTCGCGTCCGGGTCCGAGCCGACGTACATGCCGCGAGCGTCGTACACGTCGTGACTGGGAGTGGTGCTGTGCTGCGTGGCGGCGGCCAGCGCCCCCGACGCGGTCCCGACAATGATGCCAAGAACAAAGGTGGCCTTGGTGAACATGGTGAACATGGTGAGGTCTCCTGTTTGCGTTCACACCTCTCTTGGTGTGTGCTCGCATTGTGTCGGCGCAAACAGTCGGCGTATGTGAAGGCGATCACACTCAAGTTGCTTTTGAATTGCCTTGAAATTCGCATCCGTGGGAAGAAACGGGCGTCATGCTTTTCGGGCATCGTTTCAATCAAGCACCGGTTCGGCTGTCGCGCTTCTGCTCCCGATTGTTGACTTTGCTTTGCTCCACCTCAACACCGAAACCAAGGTCGCGACCGCCTTTGTCTACGGCAGTCTGCTTGGCGAGCCAGTTCTGCTCCGAGAAGCGGATGCCGCGCCGTTTTGATCACCGAATCGGCAGCCAAGAAAAATTCGCCGTGTATTGAGGATTTCCTCGACGTGATAGACTTGATCGACGCCTGTGCGCGGTCGCACCCTTATCGATCGTCGTACACAATCCCGCTCCGCCTGATGGGGGTTTTGGCTTTATGGAGCACGGCTACGCGAAAATTGCACGCGGACCGGAGAACTACGCATCGCTCCTACAAGCGCTGGGCGTTCCTCCGACCTGTTGGCTTGGCTGACGATTCTCATCGAGTAGTTCGGTGGTCTGGCTGTATTTGTAGGCGCCTTCATCCCGCTCGTGAGCATACCGATGGCAATTATACTGCTCGTGGCGATCATGCTCTGAACGACTCACGCCGGAAACATCCGGCTTTTGGGACAAACAGATGAAAGTTCAGGTAAAGCCATTTCGCGTGAGTGTTGTTCAGTGCAGAGGCACGCCGTACGAGGTCGGCCGGGCGCAGGCGCGATTGTTTGCCGTGACGCCGAAAGGGCGAGCTTTCCTTCGCAAGAAGACGGCCCGATTTCCGTGGTGGTTCGATATCCGGGCTGAACAGCGAATGTTCGCCAAGTTTGCGCCCATGCTTTGGGAAGAGCTTGTCGGCATTGCAGACGAACTCGACGTTTCGATCGAACGGATGGCTTTACGGTTCGGTAACGATAGTATGCGGCCTCCGATCGGAGCCTGCTCCGCGGTGATGACTGCCGATGTCTATGGTCGTAACTACGATAACATGGCCCGCTACTATGCGGCCCAGTTCACCCTTCTCCAAGCGAGCGGAAGCCATGCCAGCATCGGCTCGACCCATGAGCTGACAGGACGGCTGGATGGAATGAACGAGCACGGCCTGATGATCGGCCTGCATCGGGTCAGGAAGCGTCCTCGCTTTCCCGGACTGTCGTCCGACCTGATCGTGAGGATGATCCTGGATCAGTGCGCGACCACCGGGGAAGCGGTCGCCAGACTCCGCCAGCTTCCTCACGCCATGCAATACAACTACT
>JASHYD010000840.1 GCA_030043175.1 Xanthobacteraceae bacterium
GCAGGGCGACATCGTGTGGAAAATGGACCCGGGCCAGGAGAAGATCGACCGCAACCGCGGCGTCGCGTTGTGGGGCAACCTCGTCATCTCCGTCACCAGCCATGATGGCCGCGTGATCGCGACCGAGCGCGATACCGGCAAGATCGCTTGGGAGCGCAACCTGCGCGACCAGCCGGACATCACGCTTAACGCAGCGCCGCTCGCGCTCCGGGACTCCATCATCGTCGGCTCCTCGGGTGGCGATTCCGGCGCGCGCAGCTGGGTCACGGCGCTCGATGCCAAGACTGGCGACGTGTTGTGGAAGACTTATTCGATTCCGGCGCCGGGCGAACCCGGGGCTGAGACCTGGAAGGACAAGAACAACGCTTGGCAGACCGGTGGCGGCGCGTTCTACGTCACGGGCTCCTACGACCCTGCCACTAACATCACCTATTGGGGAGCCGGCAACCCGACGCCCAAGTACGACTCCTCCTATCGGCCGGGTGACAATCTCTACACCGACAGCGCGCTTGCCCTCGACGCCGCGACCGGACGCATGCGCTGGTTTCATCAGTACACGCCGAACGACACGATGGACTACGACGAGACCGGCAGCCACATCCTGATCGACGGCAAGGTCAACGGCGAGGATCGCAAGTTCCTCGCCCACGCGGCGCGCAACGGCTTCTTTTATTCGCTGGACCGGCAGAACGGACAGTTCTTGAAGGCGACTCAGTACGTGTCGCGCGTCACTTGGACCAAGGGCATCGACCCCAAAACCGGCAAGCCCGTGGATTACGATCCCGCCAAGGACCTGCAGACCTACGCGGACCCTGTGGCCAAGATTCTCACCGGCGCGAAATCCAGCGGCGTGTGCCCGGGTGTGCCTGGCGGCAACAATTTCTGGTCGGCCGCCTATAGCCAGAGGACCAAACTCATCTACATCCCGGAACTCGAAGGCTGCACCAATATCACGCGCGACCAGACCCGCCATGTGCGCGGCAAATTCGACGGCGGCGACTTCGGCTATGACGGGCGGCTCTCGAGCGGCATCGCGGTGGTCGACGCGACCACTGGCGAACTCAAGCAACGCAAGCCGATGCCGTATGCCAACACCAGCGGTGCGCTCGCGACCGCCGGCGGAATCGTGGTGACGGCGCTGATCGAAGGCACCATCATGGCCCTCGATGACGAGACCCTTGAAGAGTTGTGGAGCTTCAACGTGGGCACCGGCATCAACGCGCCGCCCATGACCTATGCGGTTGATGGCAAGCAATACATCGCCATCGCCACGGGTCTGACCCGCAATTCGATGGGCCGTCTCGCCACCACGCCGGAGAAGCGCAACCTCGGCAAAAGCGCCACGATGATCTTCGTGTTCAGCCTCTAGCGCCGCAAGACGCGGCGCCGGCATATCTGCGCGCCCGTCACGGCCACTTGCGCGGCGCCGCGCCCTTGAGTGCTGCAGGACCGCCTGGGCCGTACGCCGCGCGTTAGTTTCCCGGCTGCTTGAAATAGCGCAGGTCCGGTGGCGGCTGGTTCTTGCGGGTGGGCATCAAGAGGCCGTCAGCGCTCAGGTAATAGGCTTCATTGCCGATCTTCGTCCACGCATTGCCTTCCTCGCAAATGAATTCTCCCCACTCGGGGCGCCGGTTGGGACTGCGGACATAGCTGCGGGTCACGGTCCAGGGGCGCGTCAGGGCGTGATCGTAAACCGTGATCTCGTTGCGCATGATATTCTTGTCCTTCTTGTCGAGATAGATGCGCTCCCTGAAGATCGACTGGTTATCGTGATGCAGCGGCAGGCCGGCGGCATCGTAGTGACGGGGACCTTTGAAGCCGCGGGTTTCGACCTCCAGCACGTCATAGCGTCCGTCGTTGTCCTCATCGAGCCATTTGCCGATCGAATAACCGACGAGCGTGGGCTCAATGTTTTTAGGCCAGTCGCGGCCGTCCGTGTAGATGCGCCGGGTGTGCTCAACCCAATCAATCAGCATATAAGTGGTTTCCGGCGTGACGATGAACTCGATGGGCTGGAAGCCGTACGCGATGAGCGGCATCCCGAAGCCGAGGCAGGTGGCGCCGCGCCAATCGAAGAAGCCGCCTTGCTCTTGCGATTTGAGGTTGGCTTCGAGGATCGCCTGGTATTCGGGCGTCAGCGGCGCTTCCTGGCCCTTGCCCCACGGTTTGGTCGGGTCGAAAGAGGGCTGCCCGCCGAAGGTGCCAACGCGCAGGACGCCTCGCCACTGACCCTTCCAATCGGGGTATTTGATCTGCGCCCCGGCCGCGACGGCACTGGTCATGATCGCCAGCAATATCGCAAGCGGCGCGACTTTCAGCGCCACGGTACCGATCGGGCTTCGGTCATGCATGTTCTCCTCCTGTGAGCGCCGCTTTCTGCGGTTTGACCTGTTGCGCTCTCGCGGCCGACGGCCTGGGGCGACGCTGTTGGCCGTGTGGCGCGGGGCGGCCGGTCAGCGCGAGGGTTAAAATCCCGCTACTTTCGGGTTTGCTTGAAATATCGCAGATCGGGCGGCGGCTGGTCCTTTTTGGTAGGCATCAGCAGACCATCGCCGGACAGGAAGTAATTTTCCTTTCCGATCACCACATGATTGTTGGCCTCGTCGCAATTGTAGTCCTGCCACAATTCATTGCGGTCGCGCC
>JASHYD010000841.1 GCA_030043175.1 Xanthobacteraceae bacterium
ACTATGGTCGAGGCGCTCAAGCTCGCCTACGCGGACCGCGATACGTACTACGGCGATCCGGCCTTCGTGCGGGTTCCGGCCGAAGGGCTGCTGTCGAAGGACTATGCGAAGGAGCGCGCCAAGCTGATCGACCCCGATCATGCATCGCGCGCTTTCGTCGCCGGTAATCCGCTTCCGTTCGACGGCGAGGTGAAGCAATGGCCCTACTGGGTGGCAAACATTACCGAACTCGGTAAACCCACGGGGCCGCTGCCTGATCCGGAGCCGGTTTCGGGTGCGGCAAAGGACACCACCCACATCGCCATTATCGACCGCGACGGCAACATCTTCGACTCAACGCCGAGCGGCGGCTGGATCGGCGGCGCCGTCATTCTTGGCAACACCGGGATCGGCATGAGCGTGCGCGGGGAGCAGTTTTGGCTGGACAAGAGCCGGGCCGCCCAGCTGCGCCCGCGGGCGCGGCCGCGCTATACGCTGACGCCAAGTATCGTGCTGCGCGACGGTCAGCCTTTCATGGCGATCGGTTCGCCGGGCGGCGACAACCAGGAACAGACCATCCTGCAGGCGTTTCTCGACGTCGTGGAATTCTGGCCTGACTGGTACCCCAATCTCCACGAGGCGTTCGAATGGCCACGCGTCCAGACGCTGCATTTCTACGGTTCGTTCTGGCCGCACAATACGGGTTTCAACCGGCTCAACCTTGAGGCCAATATTCCGGATACGGTCTACAACGATCTCAAGGCGCGCGGACATGATGTAGCGCGTATCCGCGCCTTCGGCATGAACGGCTGTGCCACTGCCGTGCTGATCGATCCTTTGACCGGCAACCGCATTGCCGGCGCGGACCGCCGGCGGGACTGCTATGCCATCGCGTATTAGCCTTAGGTCGAATTGCCGAAGACTTCCCGGCGTGAACCGGCCGTCCCGCAGGGGCGGCGCCTGTTGGGCGACAGCCGACGATGGGATTACCCAATAGGCGTCCGACACCAGCGTGATCTGACGGCCGCGCGAGGCAATCGAACTTGTCGTTTTGGTGGTCCTCGCCGTTACGACGTCCGCGCCGGGATATGATCCTGTTCCGCCAGATCGGAGAACCGCGTCACGTCGGCCTTAAACTGCAGCGCCACCGTCCCGGTCGGACCGTGGCGTTGCTTGCCGATGATCAGCTCGGCGCGCCCGTGCACCGCTTCCATTTCGGTCTGCCACTTGAAGTAGTCCTCGGTGCCGGGGCGCGGCTCCTTGTTCTTCAGGTAATATTCTTCGCGAAACACGAACAGCACCACGTCGGCATCCTGCTCGATCGAGCCGGACTCGCGCAGGTCGGAGAGTTGCGGGCGCTTGTCGTCGCGATTTTCGACGGCGCGCGAGAGCTGCGACAGCGCCAGGATCGGGATGTTCAATTCCTTCGCGAGGGCCTTGAGGCTCGTCGTGATCTCGGTCACCTCGTGCACCCGGCCTTCAAGGGCGCGTCGGGTCGAGCCCTGCACGAGCTGGATATAGTCGATCACCAGAAGGTCGAGGCCGCGCTGACGTTTCAGGCGTCGCGCCCGCGCCGCCAATTGGCCGACTGAGAGGCCGCCGGTCTCGTCGATATAGAAGGGAATCCGCTCCATCTCGCGCGCAGCCTCGGCGATGCGGTCGAAATCGGCTGGCGCAATCTCGCCGCGCCGGATGCGGTAGGAAGGGATTTCCGTTTGTTCGGAGATCATGCGGGTCGCGAGCTGCTCGGCGGACATTTCGAGCGAGAAGAAGCCGACAATGCCGCCATTGTTAGACTCGATCTGCCCATCAGCCCGCACGCCGCCCTCCCAGACTCGCGCCACATTGTAGCCGATGTTGGTGGCGAGCGACGACTTGCCCATGCCAGGGCGTCCGGCGAGGATGATCAGGTCGGATTTCTGCAACCCGCCCATCATGCGATCGAGATCGTTCAATCCGGTCGCAAGGCCCGACAGCCTTCCGTCGCGCTGATAAGCGTGCGCCGCCATCTCGACGGCGGTGGTGAGCGCCTGGGAGAAGCGCTGGAAGCCGCCGTCATAGCGTCCGGTCTCGGCCAGTTCGTAAAGATTGCGCTCGGCCTGCTCGATCAGATTCTGCGGCCGTTCGTGGGCGGGGGAGTCGTAGGCGTCGTTGACCATCTCCTCGCCGATCACGATCAGTGAGCGGCGCACGGCAAGGTCGTAAATGGCACGGCCGTAGTCCGACGCGTTGATGACGGTCGTGGCTTCTGCGGCGAGGCGGGCAAGATATTGGCTCGCCGTCAGGCCGGCAATGTCGAGGTCTGGCGGCAAGAATGTCTTGCACGTAATCGGCGTTGCGGTCTTACCGACACGCACAAGGCTTGCGGCGATCTCGTAGAGCTTCTGGTGAATGGGTTCGAAAAAATGCCGCGGCTCGAGAAAGTCGGAGACCCGGTAGAAAGCCTCGTTGTTCACCAGAATGGCGCCGAGCAGCGCCTGCTCCAGTTCGACGTTATGGGGAGCAGCGCGGTAAGGCGGCTTGCGCCCCGCCTGGACCTCAGGGGGCGGCGGGTCTGCCGCCTGCTTGCGTGCTGTCAATTCGAGCGCCATGGCGTGCGTATCTAGATGTGAATGCCTCGGGCCATCGCGGCGCAACAAGATCGAAGCGAATCAGCGCCGCGTCCCACCACCATCGCCGATGCGCGACGGTATGTTCAATAAGGCCTGGATGCTTCCTAATGGCAATCAGCGAGGTGCCTCTGGAACCGGTTGTTCCTTTTTTCCACTTTATTACCAAGCCGAAAATTTTTATTGCCGGTCCGACGAAGGCGGGACTTGACGACGGCACAGGGCGCGGCGCGCGGTCTATCAACAGAATCACCTTCCCCCGCCAGTCACCCGACGATCCGGGGATCGCGTGCATAAACGGCTTTCTTAAGCCTCGCGCGCGGATGGCTGACGCGAATAAATAGCTCTGAACTTAAGTCGCCCGAACACAGCAAGCGGATTGAGCGCCAGCCAAACGCGCAAGTGGTCAAACGCGCAAGTGGTCTTGCCGCATTGATCGGCTGATCCTGAACGATCAGGGGGCCGGCCAAAGCGCCCAGGCGGTCGCTCAATCCGAGCGTGCGGCTTTAAGCGCTCACTCGCCGGCGAGCCGCAGCGGCGTGCGCCGCTCGGCTTCCTGTTTGCGCAAGCGCTGCTCGCTGCGCTGTATATAGTCGCGAGTGATCGGCACGATGCCCTGACGCTTTGTCAGTTGGATCTGGAGCACCATCATATTCTGGCGTCGGAATGCGGCCTCCGAGCAGGCGAGATAGAATTCCCACATTCGCACAAACCGGGCGTCGTAGAGGCGCACGACCTCGTCGCGATGGGCAAGGAAGCGGTCGCGCCACGCCTTGAGGGTCTCGGCGTAGTGCAGGCGGAGGATCTCGATGTCGGTGACCAGAAGACCGGCGCGTTCGATGGCCGGCGTCACCTCGGACAATGCCGGAATGTAGCCGCCAGGGAAAATGTATTTACTGATCCACGCGTTGGTGTAGCCGGGGCCGCTCGAGCGGCCGATCGAATGCAGCACCATGATGCCGTCATCGGCGAGCATGCTCGCGCATTTCGCGAAGAACGCATTATAGAAGGCCGCCCCCACATGCTCGAACATGCCGACCGACACGATGCGGTCGAAGGTGCCGGTGACGTCGCGATAGTCGAGCGCATGGAAGGTGGCCGAGCCTTCGAGCTTGCGTTCCTTGGTGCGCTGGCGCGCGACGGCGAGCTGCTCCTGGGACAGCGTGATTCCGGTGACCTGGGCGCCGCACATCTCCGCCGCATAGAGCGCAAGCCCGCCCCAGCCACAGCCGATGTCAAGCAGCCGACATCGGTCTTGGAGGATGAGCTTCGCCACGAGGTGGCGCTTCTTGGCGAGCTGGGCGTCGTCGAGGCTCTCCTGCGGAGTTTCGAAATAGGCGCAGCTGTATTGGCGATCGGAATCAAGAAACAGTGAATAAAGCCGGCCGTCGAGGTCGTAATGGTGGGCAACGTTACGGCGCGATCGGCTGCGCCAATTGAGCTTGCCGACGCGTCGCCACACGAAACGACAGAGCGCAATTGGTGCGCCCCACCATGGCCAGGTAAACCTGTTCGCCACGAGATCGACGAACTCGGCGATCGACCCGCGATCGACCACGAAGGTGCCGTCCATGTAGGCTTCGCCAAATCTCAAATCGGGGTCGAGCAACACCGACCATTGGGCGCGTGCGGAGACGAAGCGCACTGCAATCGGCGGGCCGGCGCCATCGCCGAACGAAAATATTGCCCCTCTGGCCGTGGTCACCTGCAGATTGCCGCAAGTGACATGCGCCAGTGCGAAACGCAAAAGCCAGTCCATCTGTAGCACTCCGGCCGGGCCGGTCGGATACGCAGGCCATTGCGGTATGCCGGCCAGGGCCCTCAAAGCGGCCCCTCTCCCGCAACAGCGGGTAACGGACCCCGGATAAGAAAAAGCTAACAACGATCAGCCGGTTCCGCAATCGGCATATCGCGGCGCATTTTCTAAGGACGGGTGCGGCAGGAAGGCTCAAGTTTGCTCAAGCGGGGGCGTCTCGCCCGTCCCCGCGGTCCGCCGCAAGCGGTCCGCCGCAAGCGGTCCGCGGCCGGCGCTAGTCTCGTGGGCAGGCCGGCCGGTCGCAGACGCCGCGGACGAACAGAAATTCGGGCCAAATCATGGGCAAAATGCTCACACCAGACGGAAAGAATAATCTCGCGTCGGCGCCGAAATGGGTTAAATAAGGGCGGCTTCGACAGGAGGGGTGGTGGGCCGGTGAAAGCGTTCTCGATTTTCGTTCTTGGATTGGCGATTTCCTGCGCAAGCGCGGCGGCGCAGGACCTCACTGCCGGCAAGACGCCGGCGCAGTTGTTCCGCTCCGATTGCGCCGAGTGCCATCGCTCGCCGGGCAGCGTTGCCGGGGCCCGCGATGTGCACGGGCTCGCCGCCTTTCTGCGCGAGCATTATACCAGCAAATCGGAGACGGCGGACGCCCTTGCCGCGTACGTGTCCTCCTTTGCGGGCACCGGGGCGGCTCTGCGCAACCACGGTACCGGCGTCGCGGCGCCGGCAAGCGGCGAACCTCCCGCGGCGCGACGGCGAAATCGAGGCCAGGGCGATGCGACTGCGGCGGCTGCGGGTGCGAACGCAAGCCCCCTCGAAGATACACCTCCACGTCGCCGCGCCAGCAGCGTTTCGGGCGATGTTGAAACGAAAAGGGCACACAACGACAGGGATGTCCCGCGGCCGCCGGGCGTTATCGCGGCGACGCCCGCGTCCGCTAAATCGAATGCGCGAACGCGCAAAGGCGAGCCTCGCGAGGCCCGCGCGCCGGTCTCGCGGTTGCGTTCGGAAAGTGCGAACGGGGAAGCGGGCAAAACCGCGGGGCCGAAGGCTCGCAAACGCCGCGATGGCGTAGGCGATGTCGTTGCTCCTGCTGCTGAGGTGCCGGCGCAGACCAAGGCAAACGACGTGCTGACGGCGCCCGACCCGGTGCCACAGGGTAATGTTTCACCGCCTGCCGCGTCGCCGCTGCCTTAGCTGCGCCACGCGTGGAGCAGTAGCTCGGCGCGCGCGCACGCAGTCCCGCAGGTTGAAGGAATTTTTGTCGACCGCCGTGTCTGTGCCGACCACCTGATAAGTCTTGCCCTCAGGGGTCGGGGTCCGGGCTCGCCGGACGAGCCAACGGACGCTGATTTCCTCAAATGCGCTCTACTTGCCGCCCTTCGTTTTGGGCTTCTCCTCTGCGTCTCCGGTTCGCTCTGCCTCCTCGTTGATGTTCTCCGGGTGCTCGAAGAGGTCCTCGGCGGCGGCAGCTTCGCCGGTTGCCATCACCAACCGTTCCTCCCGCGGCGCAATCACGTCTTCGCCGCGGGCGATACGCGCGGCCTCGTCGGCGCTGCGGGCGACATTGATGGTGATCGACACCTCGACTTCGGGGTGCAAGGCCAGCGGGACACGGTGGAGGCCGATGCTCTTGATCGGCGTGTGGAGGGCGATCTGGCCGCGCGATATCGTAAATCCACCGGCGGTCAGGATAGCCACGATATCGCGCGGCGATACTGAGCCGTAGAGCTGTCCGGTCTCCGACGCCTGGCGGATGACGATGAAGCTATGGCCGTGCAGTTTCGCGCCGACCTTCTCGCCCTCGCTCTTGAGTTCGAGATTGCGCGCCTCCAATTGGGTCTTCATTGATTCGAATTTGGCGCGATTATCCTTGGTGGCGCGCAGTGCTTTGCCTTGCGGCAGCAGGAAATTGCGGGCGAAGCCGTCCTTCACCCGCACGAGCTCTCCCATCTGGCCGAGCTTGGCGATGCGTTCCAGCAGAATGACTTCCATTTTTTCTCTCCTTCAAGTGTCGATTCGATGTGGCCGATCGATGCAATCGGTTTATGGCCTCTCGCCTTCAAGTGTTGCGCGTCGCCGGCGGGCCGCGCCGGGACAAGCGGCTGCGCAGGCCGAACAGTGTCTCAGCGACGCCCACGAGCGTCACCACCACGAGCGGCCAGACCAGGACAACGACGCACACATAGGCGCCGAACAGCACGGCGGCGCGACCGCGCGCATGACGCGTCGCCGTGTGCAGGACCGCAAAGCCAATGATCACGAATGCCACCGTCAGGGTCGCAGCAAATATGCTGGCGACGAGGCCCGCGAGGTCGGGCAGCAACGCGCCGGCCAGCAGCGCTGCGTAGGAT
>JASHYD010000842.1 GCA_030043175.1 Xanthobacteraceae bacterium
TAAGCCCGGCAGTGCCGCAACCACCGCGCCGAATCCAACCAGGCTGGCAACGCTGAGCGCCGGCAAAACGGATGCGTTGCCGCCCGCGCCAAGGCTCTCGCGCAGCGCGGGCAGCCGGCCATAGTTGACGGAAATCAGCATCACAATAGCCGCCGCCAGCGCGACCACGACCGCCCATACGCCTCCCACCGCGGACAGCGAGGTGGATCCCCAGCGCTCCTCCGCGAGAAACGAAACGTCGAGTCGCGGAAGTACAAATAAGGACATCGCAAGATTGATGCACACGACCGCGACCAACGGCAGTGCGGCAATCACGATGGGCGGGTCCAAGTCGCTGTGACGCCCATGAGTGAGCTCGGCGAGATCGAACTCGCGGGCTAACGTTGCGCGTTCGCGAATGATTTCATTTTGCGTGACATGCTTGGCGGCATCGGTTTCGACGTCCGCGCCACCTCCGTAGCCCTCTCCCTTCCGGCGGGCGGCGGCTTGAGCGCATCTCAACCACCAGAGGCCAAACCCCAGCATGGTCGCGGAAGCGATCACGCCGAGGCCTGGCGCAGCGAAAGGCGTGGTGCCGAAAAACGGCATCGGGATGGCGTTCTGGATCGCCGGGGTCCCGGGCAGCGCCGACATCGTGAAGGTCGAGGTGCCGAGCGTGAGAGCCGCGGGCATCAGCCGGCGCGGAATATCCGCTGTCCGAAACAACGTCTCAGCCATCGGCGCCAGTACGAAAAAGGCGACGAAGAGGCTCACTCCCCCATAGGTGACGAACGCACCTGCGAGCACCACAGCCACCACCGCGTGGCGTGGTCCCAGCTTATCCATCATGAACTGGGCGATGGCCGAGACCGAGCCGCTGTCCTCCATCAATTTGCCGAACACGGCACCGAGAAGAAAAATGGGAAAGAACCGCGCCACAAATTGTGCGGCGCTTGCCATGAAGGTCTGCGTCCAGGTGGCGAGAAGCGGCTCGCGCGCCACAGCAGCGGCGACAAGCGCTGCGGCGGGCGCCAGCAGGAGTACGCTCCCGCCCCGATAGGCGAGCCAGATCAGGAAAAACAGGGCAACAAGGATGCCAGAGAGCCCCATGGCATCCGAACTCTAACGCGTTCAGAGGGCGCGACGCCCGGTCAACGCGTGATATATAACGAGCACAATGATCGAGCCAATGATTGCGACCAGAAGACTCCAGGCATTAAAGCCGGTCACGCCTACCTTACCTGCTGCGTCGAAAATGAAGCCTCCAACAAGAGCCCCGATGATGCCAAGAACCATGTCAAGCACCATACCTTGGCCCTGCGCGTTGACGATCCTGCTCGCGACAAAGCCTGCGATTAGGCCAAGTATCAGCCACCCTATAATCGACATCGGTCAACCCCAGAGATCTCTCGGGCGTCCAGGCGAACGCCTCATGCTGCAAGCTAACGCCGGCCGCATCGACGCGTTCCGGCGCTGAGCTTGTGTTGGCTGGCGGACGCTCCCGCTTGGATCCCGGTCGACTGGGTCGAGAAGCCGACCGATAACAAGACCTCGCGGTGCTTCGCCACCGACGGGCATCCCGGATCGCTCCACAATCGCGATTAATCGTGATCGCCTCGCGCCCACAAAACCGCGTTGCCATCGCGGCTGCGTCGGCTGGTGAGGGGCGGCCCACGCCGGCTGAACATCAAATCGAGCGGCATGGAAAAGGCGACAGAGCCGAACACGGACAAGCCCGCCCGGTGAGGGAGGCGGCGAGCGCGGCAGCACCAAGCCGAAGCTGACGATCGACGGGGAAAAGGCCGTCGAGGCTACCCCCCGGCCGGGTCGCGCTTTAGGGGCTACACCAGCTTCGTGGTTCAGGATCTGGCGTCCGTGCGCATTATGATGCGGGCGTGCGGCTCAACCCAAGCGAACGGCCGACATTGACCCGGTGCGGACATCCAGCAGAGGATGGTCGAACGCACCTTAATAGGAAGCGACGCTGCCCACGCTGCGGGAGTCGCGCCCATCCCGTTGCTCTACCAATCCAAATGGGCTCAAATTAGCCGGCCAGTCTGGTGACGGCTGAATAAGGCGCTCAGGGGGGATGACGTGGACGCAACCGGTTATCTCTACACGATCGCGACCGTCGGCATGACCTTCGCGGGGCTGTCTGTCCTGACAATGATCCTTCGCCAAATGCTCGGGGGTCAAATCACCAAGTGGGACAGCTTTGTGACGCGCACTTGGATTCAACTGGGATTCATGACCACGTTCGGCTCGATCCTGCCGCCGCTGTTGATATTGTTTGAAGCCCCGGCGCCGATCGCTTGGCGTATTTCAAGCGGCGTCATGGCTGTCATTCTCGGGAGCTGGGCGCTGACGTTTCCGCGCCGTCGGCACGCTGTAAACCCGACGCGTTTCCCATTAGAGGTGGTGATATACTGCATCGTGATGGATATCGCCGCGCTGGCTTTGGCAGTAAATACAATTGTTGTTCCTGGCGAACTATTGGCGGGCGTTTACGCCGCGGCAGTGACCGCGATATTGATCGGTGCCGGGATGTTGTTTTTGTTCACGTTCGTGCATTGGTATGAGGCAACAATCAGTCACGAGCAGCCGAAATCGTAAGTCTGGAAATTGGCCCAAGGCTGAGGTGCCCGCGATCGCGCGCGGGCACAATTTTTGCCCCAATTGTCGGGGCCTCGACCATCGCGCGACGTCTCTGGGTTGTCGGCGAGTGATCGCGACCCGCCCATCCGCGATTCTTCCAAAAAACGAAAAAGCGATCTGACCGCGGCAAAAAATCGTGCGATTTCACGTCGGAGTGTAAATCGTGTCGGCAGCGAGCTGAATGCCACCGGACAGTAATGCCGGAATGGCATGGTGGATCCTAGCGCGGCATTTCCGGAACATGAAACGCATCATAGATTAATTTATCACACAATATTATGCATAGCATCTAAACATGTTTATCAGCTTTGGTCGTCGCGAATCGAAACTCTCCGTAAAATATTGACCTGCCTTGAGGCTGCGGCACGAAAATAAGGTTGGCCGCTGTCGGGGGTCGTGGCTTCAGGCTTCCGGTCTGAGAGGCTCGAGTCCACTTGCCACAGAGGGGTCTTCGCACCTACGTCTAAACGCAGGTGTGTAACGAACGTCGGCGAATCGCTAGAGCGGCTATCGATTGAATTTAGACCGGATGAATTGGGCACTTCCGCAACGTCGGCGAACGACTACAAAATACTCTCGCGCTGAAACATCGTCAGTTCCCAGCTATCGCGAGCCTCGTTCAGGCGAAGAATGTAGAGATTGCCGTCGTCGCCCCTGACCTTGAAGTAGCAATAATCCCCTCCCGGCCAGCGATCGATTGCTTCGACGATTGCGACGACGCGCCCATTGAGCCGGATGCGCTTGGGCTTTTTGATACCCGTGTCATCGGCGTCGCTCTCGACCTCGATGTGCATGGGCGTTACGCCAAATCGGCCATCAGCGCTGGCGCGGCGGATCGCAACAACCGGTTTTGCGCGTCCCATTGAAGCGCCGCGTCGAGCGTCACGAGAAACTGTACTTTTCCGCCGGAAAGGACCGCGACGGGCACGCCATCGCGATAGAGGAGGCGATTCCCGGTCAGTGCCGCCAATCGAGCCCCTGGAGTGAGAATGCCGACGAGATTAAGCGGATCAGCCGCAGAGAGCGATACCCATTGGCCGGAGATCGACTGACGGCGCATCTTCCTCAACAGCCCGACAGCTTCCGGCAGGGCATATTGCTCACCGGAGAAACCGGCAACGAACCGCCCGCCGCGGATTTCTCCACGCGCCTCGAGTCGGCGATAAACTCGCAGCAGGTCGCGCCAGGGCGGCAGGGAGGCGGCTTCCTGCGTCAAAAGGCGCCAGAATACAACGCCATATCGGCGCAGCAGCGTCCGCGCCACATGCTCGATCGCAGCCGCCGTGGTCTCGCCGCCCGACAGCCAGCCCTCGGCAGCCCCCCTGCCTAACTCTCCCCCGCCGGAGGGAAGGGAAGCGGGCTGCGGTTCGCGGCGGATCAGCGACCATCGGCCGGCGCTCTCCATGCCAAAGGAAAAGACGCGGCCGCGCCGCTTCGCGCCTGCAATCGGCTTGCGCTGCGCCGACGGCACCAGCAGCGCGCGCAAACCGCCAAAGCTATCGGAGTTTACCAAACCAAGCGCCACCAACTCGCCAAGCGCATCTTCGACTTG
>JASHYD010000843.1 GCA_030043175.1 Xanthobacteraceae bacterium
GCGGATTCCATAGAGCGATGCGGGAAGAATCAGATCATTCCTCAACGAGATGCTTCCGGATGGAGTCGGCATCCACGCTCACTGCGGGGCTGTCACGTTTCGAAGTCCTGTTCGTCCATGGCATGCTGCAGTGTCGTCTCTCGTGGTTGCGTCAATCCGAACATTTATCAGCGCAGATTTTTAGCCTCACGACGCCCGTTTTTCGGGGGACGGGGATCGCCCTCGATCCGAACTTCTACAATCACTCCGGACGACTGGCTGACGCACTCAAGCCGTGATGGTGGCGGGGAACCTCAAATGTCCGGTCCTTGGCCTAGCAACCACCGCCTCAGCTCTGAGATTTCATTCTTCCAAAGTAGCGAGCATGCGCGAACAAGGGCAAGCGGACTTTGACATACGGCATCGCGAGGCACCATAATTCTCGACATGAATGTCCTCGCTCAGTTGTTCAATGTCGAAGTTCCGATCATCGGGTGCGTGCATCTCCTGGCCTTGCCTGGCGCACCGCTTTATGGTGGGAGCATGAGTGTTGTCTACGACAAGGCAATCGAAGAAGCCGTGATTTTATTAGAATGTGGTGCCGACGGCCTCATCATAGAAAACTTTCGAGACACGCCCTATTATCCAAAACGGGTACCTGTGGAGACAGTTGCCGCACTCTCCGCCGTCGCGCGGGAGCTGAAACGACACGTGGCGTGTCCCATCGGACTGAATGTCTTGCGCAATGACGGTGCAGCCGCTTTGGCCATCGCGACGGCTGCTGAGGCATCTTTTATTCGCGTCAACATCCATTGCGGCGCCGTCGTATCCGAGCAAGGCTTTATCGAGGGAGCTGCGCACGAGACGTTGCGTCTTCGCAATGCCTTGCGCAGCAGTGTTTTGATTTTTGCAGATATTGCCGTTAAGCATGCAAGACCGCTTGTTGACCGTGGCTTGGTGACGGAGACAAAAGACGTCGTCGAGCGCGGATGTGCCGATGCGGTGATCGTATCGGGCGAACGAACAGGAAGTGAAACGCCGGCTAAGGTGGTTCAAGAGGTTCGTAGTGCAACGGAAGCACCGCTGATTATAGGAAGTGGCGCGACCCCTGAGAACATTCGGACCATCTTCAGCTTCGTGAATGGAATGATTGTCGGCAGTTATTTTAAGAATGGCGGCCAAGCCAACAATTTCGTGGAGCGGTCGCGTGTGAAGGCGTTCATGGCCGAAGTGTATAAGCTGCGCAATCGAAATACAAACGCTCAGCCTACTGCGGCATCGATATCTTAAAAGCTCGCGCATCGGCCAACCCACTCCCGTCGAGACTGGCGCCGGACTTGCCAATGGTGGACAGCATCGTGCGCCAGTGTAGCCGAACAGCATGGGGGCGAGGCGATGGCAGGCATCGACGATCTGAATTCGCAGCAGTCCTACCAGCCACGAAGGCCGACCTGAGGCGGGGGCCTTATCATGGCCGGCTATAACTAACTATGGTAAGAGGAAGAAGGCGGCCTAGATCATCTGACGGCCACCTCAGATGCCGCCACCTTGGGAGGCCGAGCTGGCTCTCGGCGATGGATTTGGCAGAATCTATGTAGTGAAACCGACAGACCTGATTGAAGATGACCCCAATCTGCCGGATCAAAGTACCCGGGAAATCCGACGAAGTCATACCGCTCTCGGATGAGCTGCGCTCGCCGCGGCCACCTTTTCCTCATTTTCGGGGCCGTCGACGATAAGGCGCAGCACTTGCTGCTTTGTCGCAGAGCGACGTGCGATTGGTTATTGAATCGCTTCGAGCATGCTGAGTCTCAGCCATCGACAGTCGATCTCGCCAAGTTCGCGGACACATGCATTGTAGGAAAAGAGGCGCCCCACTTGCTCGACGATGACTTCATCACCTTTCGGCATGACACTGCAGTCTCCAAGAGTGGCGGAGGTGAATTTCTTGGCCGCCTCGTCATCGTTGGCTTTCATCAGGGCTACCCAGCGATCGAAGTATGCCATCGTCCTGCAGGCAAACGTCTTCATTTTGACCGTCGCATGATCGCCGTTCCTGAAATCTTGCTTGGCCGGCTGTTCGGTCTGTTTGGCCTGTTTAGTCTGCGCCTGTTCTTGTTTGACCGGTGGTTCGGTTGGCTGCGCCGTCGGTTGGGCCGGTTGCCTCGGCTGTGCCGACTGTGTCGCGGGTCGGGTCGGTTGGGTTTGCTGCGCCGCCGGTCGGGCGGGCCGCGCCGCGGGTTCGGGTTCCGGTTCGCTGAGTATGGCCAGAATGCCTACACCGATGAGAAGCACGGCGCAAACTGCCATCGTTGTTGTGAATGCGTTTTTCATGCTGTTTCCTACCTGTACCTGGTGTGTATGGAGTAATTCGCACTAGGCGCTGCGCGAAAGAGGTGCCAGGTTTCGCCTCCGCCGATCGCGCTGTTCCCTCACCGCCTCTCAGGTACCCCACCTATGCCGAGGCTACTGGGCCGCTTGCCTTCGCGGACGATGACATGAAATGTTTGATTCAAACTGAAGGAACCAAAGCGAATTATCTGGTGCACACCTGGCGCCGGCCGCCTCCGAACGGCCGATATGTGCAATCGGTAGGATCGAACGAGCTGTAGGAAGCGGCCCACAGAGTTGCACTGCTCCCTGCCCGAGCGAAACCGAAATCGCACGCGATCGGGGCGCTGCTGAGCCACGAAACCGTGGTATAAACGGCGATCGGTGCAGATGGTTTGCTGGCTCTCACAGACTTGATCAAAGCCGCGCACCCACGCCGATCGAAACCGTGACCGTCCCGAGCCCGCCTGCGCCTACGGCGCGGCGCCCACGACGATCACAGCAGAGGGTTCGGCTTCGCTGCACCCAACTCAAAAACGGTCCGCCACAGCGGTGCTGTCGGCCAGTCTTATGGGGCGCCTCGCTAGCGAAGATTTGGCATCGCTCGCTGTTCATCCTTCCGATGGGTACCATGCTCTTGGCATCTCGCTGCATGTTCCGCCAGTAGGATGAAGCGTTGGCTCAACTGCAAGAGCTCGACCCGCTCGCTAGGTTCGTGTGCCTCTCTTGCGGCGTCTGCACAGGCCTTCGCCTTGTCGAGATAGTGGCTCTCTCTGCTCATGTCTGGATTCCACTGTTCTCGTCTGGTCACAACGCGGAAATAAAAAAATCGTTTCCCTAACCCTGCCGAGAAGCAGCAGATGGGTAAAAGATAAGTGAATCCATTCGCATTTTTTGGAGGCAGGG
>JASHYD010000844.1 GCA_030043175.1 Xanthobacteraceae bacterium
CGTGCTGCTGTGGATCATCGCGAAGATTTTCCGAAACTGGCTGAGGACACCGCGATGGTGGCTGTTCATCATCATCGGCCCGATCGCCGCTGCCGCCGTTGTAGTGTTTTTGCCGCTGGCGATCGATTTCGTCGCTCGCCTGCTCGGCATCTCGACGTTCTATGACCCATGGCAGTTCGCGACACCCGACGCGTGGGAGACAACCGTCCCGCTGCTGTTCGGCCTTGTGATCACCGGTATCGGCGCCTACCTGGCGGCGAGGCATCTCGATCCGAGGCTCTTCAGCCTCTTAGCCATCACGCTTCCGCTTTGTGGACTGATCGCAATCGTGCTCGTGGCCGCCGTGCTCGATGTGCTGGCGTGGCTGGAGCTGATCACGCTGACCGGTCCGGGCCTCGGCATCTTTTCGCCGGGTTGGTTCAGGATCTTCGCACCCCTGCTGATCGGCTTCGCGATCGCGGTCATCCTGACGTGGGGCGCATCGCGCTGCCTCAACATCAATCGCTTCTCGCTGCATGCGGTCTATCGCAACCGGCTGGTGCGCGCCTTCCTCGGCTCGTCGCGACCCGGGCGAAATCCGGACGCATTCAGTGGCTTCGACGAGGACGATAATCCAGCCATGTCGTCGCTCTGGCCGCGGCGGCACCACGACGGTAGCTGGCCGAAGATCACCGATTGGCGCCCGTTCCATGTCATCAACATGGCGCTCAACATCGTCTCGACAGATCATTTGTCATGGCAGGAGCGCAAGGCCGAATCCTTCACAGTAAGTCCGCTGCACTCCGGCAGCGCCTGCAAGGCTTTCCGCCGCAGCGACGAATATGCCGGCCGCAACGGAATCTCGCTCGGCACCGCCATGGCGATCTCGGGCGCCGCCGCCAGCCCCAATATGGGCTATCACTCGTCGCCGGGCATTACCTTCCTGCTCGCGCTGTTCAACGTCCGCCTCGGATGGTGGCTCGGCAACCCGGGCCGCGAAGGACGGGACACCTACCGGCTTCCAGGGCCGGATTTCGCGCTGGCGCCCCTGATCGAGGAAACGTTCGGACTGACCACCGACGAGCGGCCCTCCATCTATCTGTCGGACGGCGGCCATTTCGAGAATCTCGGGCTCTACGAGATGGTGCGCCGGCGCTGCCGCTACATCGTCGCGGTCGATGCGGGGTGCGATCCGAACTATGCGTTCGAAGACCTCGGCAACGCGGTGCGCAAGATCGCGATCGACCTCGGCGTGAAGATCCGCTTCCATGACCTCGACAAGCTTAAGAAGCGCGATCCGAAAAATCCCGTCCTCGGCCCCGGCATTCCCTATCACGCCATTGGCGAGATCGATTATCCGGCCGCCGACGGCGGCGACCTGGACGATTTCGGCATCATCCTCTACATCAAGCCCGGCTATCACGGTGTCGAGAATGCGGACGTGTGCGCCTACGCGATCGCCAACCCGACGTTCCCGCACCAGTCGACGAGCGACCAGTGGTTCAGCGAATCGCAGTTTGAGAGCTACCGGTCGCTTGGCTTCGAGATCGCCGACGGCATCCTCAACGACGTGCTCGACGAGCTGCCCGACCGCAGCAGCGCCGATCTCAGGGCCCTCTTCCGGAACCTGCGCAACAAGACGCGGCACCTCTCGGCCGTGGCGCGCGAGCGGGCGAAGCTCGCGGCCGCTGGGACGTGATGATATTTCCTCGCATCGTCCTATAGAAACGACACCGATCTTCGCCCGATACTACGCCTTGAAAGAGGTCGTGAATTCCCAAGAAGAATGCGAGCGAAAGGTGAGGCCGCAGACGCCGCCCGCAACGGCGAGATTGCGACGGGAAATCTCCTCGAGGTCGGCGAAATTCAGCGTGATGAAATCAGGCGATTCGCAGAGGAACTCATCGACCGAGAGGGAGCACATCGTCCGCAAAACCGATCCCGTCTTCCGTCGCGTCTTGGCAATTACACCTAACAAGCATGGGCCCCCGATCTCAGCCTTTGCTCTCGCGTAAAGTCCACTACCGTCAAGACTCATATCAACGCGCGCAGGGAGGAAAGCTGCGTTCGGCGAAGCGGGCTTTGACCGCCGGATCGGAGATTGCCGCTTCGAGGCCTATCATGCGCGACGACAGCAAGTCAGAGCGCGTGGCAAAGATGCCCGGCAATTCGGCGCGCCAGGGGCGCAGCCCCGCCCACTGTAACTCCGTGCTCCACCTGCGCGAGGTCACCTGGCATCCAAAAATCGCTTCGCAAAAGGGTGTCGGTTCACTTCCGGCCACTCCCCAACCAAGTGCCAATCACGACAATGCTGAACGAGCACAATACATTGGGTGCCACTATCATCGCCGCGAGAGTTTTTTCGCCTCGGCTATCAGAGGCGCGAGCCGCGCTTGCGCCACCCCAGTGCGCAAGAGAAACGCAGTCGCCGCTTGTTCGGAGGCTGGATCGCCAGCCGCCGCCGCGGCTTCAAGCAAAATTCGTGCATCTTGAGGAGTATGTTGCGATTTCCAATGCTCCTGGGCTAGCCGCAACGCCCGGTCCGGCCTTTCCAGCAAGTAAAGCGTGAAACGCGCCTCATCTCCAAGGTGGACGTTTTCGCCGCGCCTTCGGCTCTCCGCAAATCTTTCCGCAATGGTCCCGATGAGTCCTTGGAGGTCGCCAGACTTGAGTTGCTGGTGGGCGAGGGCCAGTCGCAGCAGTAGGCTGTCGATACGCGTCGTGTCGCCGAGGGTTGCAGTGACGTCACCGGGGCGACCTTGGTCGAGGAGAAAATCTGCATATGCACCGAGCAGATAGGCGCTTGGCTTCAATGTTGAGAGAGCACTTTTAAAATACGTCTCTGCTTGTGTACTCTTATCGAGTCGTGCAGCGACCTCGGCGAGAACCGTCAGGGTCCAACGCCTCTGTTCGGTAGATGTTGGCTTATCGTCGGCAAAGAATTGCTGCAGCGCATCAAAACTCTCAGGCGCCAGTCCGATTAAACTGCTGATTTCGCAGAGACAGGTCATGGCGAGCAGAGGATCGCTTGCCTGCGCGAGCACCAGGCAACTGTCCCGCGCATCATCGAACCGGCCAAGAAGCTTTGAGATAGCCGCGCGAGTGAGCCATGCCTGTATATTGGCTGGCTGGACTTGCAGAACTGCCTTCAAATCGGCCAACGCGCCTTCGAAGTCGTGCCGGTCTTGCCTGATCATGGCGCGCAGAAGCACTGTGTCTACAGTCGGCGCCGGACTCCGCCACCACGGTGCCAATATGCCTTCGGCATACCCGAAATAGCGTGGATCGGATTCTTCCTGTCCGAGCCTGATGTAGCTGCGAGCAAGCTTGACGGCGATCTTCGGATTACGGGACGCCGCAGCGATCGCATCGCGCAGGTCCTCGTCGACCGGCGCTGCCGCAACCGGTAGTCGCTCGATCAACTCTTCGTCATTGGCGGGCCGGAAGGGTTCCGCACATGCCAAGGTGACCGCCACATGCGCCCATAGAAGATACCCGAGGGCGCCGCATTTTCGAAGCAAAACATTGCTTGGCGATGCCATGTTTTTATACACAGTCAAGTCCGAAAGGGGATAACGTCCATTCTCTTTTTCGAAATGTTCGGCGAACCCATAGGTCATATAAAGGCAATTGTTCAGCTTATTCCAGACCTGTCGTACACGCAACCGCCATTTTTCCCGACGGTTGAGGTTGCCGCAAGTATCGCGGTTCTG
>JASHYD010000845.1 GCA_030043175.1 Xanthobacteraceae bacterium
GCGCGTCGAGGCGGCGGCAGAGCTCAAGGTAGCGTTCCCCGCGCTTGAGCGCCTGTTCCCACAACGTCGCGCCCGCAACCGCCGCAAGCCTCTGGATGAAGCGCGACACCACCGTCGGCGCGCCGCCGCGCTTGGCCGGATAGGTCAGAAACACCTCGCGCGCGCTAAAGAGTTGCGCAAAGTCGTGGGCTGCGAGGCCGATGCGGCGCTCCGGCAGATCAAGGCCGAGCGCTTGGCGCATCGGCCTGCTCAGCCACGGGTCGGCACGCGGTTCGGGCGGCCACACGCCCTCTACGAGGCCGCCGAGAATGACGCGATCTGCACTGGTAAGCCTCGCTTCCAGCTGTCCGTAAATCCGGATGCGTCTACCGGGAGCACCCGGACGTCGAACCACCCGATCCGCGATCACGGCAGCGAACAGCTCCGGGTAATCTTCAAACGATACCGCGAATGGCTCGACATTTTCGGCGATCTCGTCGAACAGGGCGGCCAGTGCGGCCCCGTCCTGAGCCGTAAAGAGCTGTCCGGATCGATCGGTGCCGGCTCGCCTGACCGCTTCCCAATGGCGCGCCGCCCAGCCGGCGAAATCCTGACTGCCCGTCGTTGCTGCAGCGGATTCAAGCGGTTCGAGTGCCGCGGCGACGCGCCGCGCGAGCGCCTCGGCCTCGTCAAGTTCCGCCGCCTCAAGCGACGCGCGCGGTTCACGGTGGTGAATGTCGGAGTCCTCGCCGCGCATGAGCTTGGCAAGTTCGCGCCGAAAGCCTGCCAGCGCCGCGATGAGACCGCATGAACCCGCACGGGGGCGCGGGCCGCGAAGGATCGCCAGCTCCAGCGCCGCCACGCCGCGCTTGTGGCCCACCTCCTCGGCGCCGAACCGCGCCAGCGGATGCTTGAGCAGCGCCAACAGCCGCGGCGGCGCAAGTGCTGAAACCACCGCATCGGCGACAAGCCGGCAGAATACTCCGGCCTGACTATCCGCAAGCGGGTCGCCGCCCGAATCATCGACCACCATATTCCAGCGCTGCAACATCACCGAGATCCGTCGCGCCAGCGCGCGGTCCGGCGTCACCAGCGCGGCCGTGCGCTCTGATTCCGACTGGACCTCGCGCAATGATACGGCGATGGCGAGCGCCTCTTCTTCCGCACTGGCGGCCTCGATGACGGTGACGCCGGCAAGCGCCGGCGCGACCGCCGCGCTGATCTCCTCGAGCCGGGTGCGCCATTTATCGCTGGTGGCCGCCGGGCGCAGCGCCTCGCTCAGAAATATCTCGCGGCCGTGGGGTGATGGCTGCGCAAGAATTCCGACCTCTCGCCGCGCGAGGCCGATGCGGGCAAGAAACGCGTGCATGGCGAACTGCGGATGTCCAGGGGCTGCGGCACATCCCCCCTGCGCCACCCCGCCGATGGCGCTCCACGATTCCGCGTCAAGCTCGGTGTCGAGGCCCGGCAGCACGACGGCCCCATGGGGCAGCTCCGCAATGGTGGACAGCAGCTTGGCGGTTGCAGGCATGGAGCCGGTCGAACCCGCCGCAATAACGGGGCTGTGCGGGCGTGATGCCAGGCGTCGAGCTTCGGCCGCGATCAAGTGGTCGCGCCGCATCGCCGGTTCAATGGCGCCGCGTTCGGCAAGAATGCCAGGCCACACCTCCCGCGCGATCTGCAGGAACCGCAGCGTCAGCTTCCAGTACTCATCGAGTTCATCGGGCACCAGCCCATCCAGGCGCTGCCACGGCACCTCGCGGGTCATCATATCGTCCATGAGCCTGGCGAGATCGTCGGCGAGCGCGAGCGCGGCCGCCGGATGGCGCATCACCAGTGGCGTCTCTCCGGCTCGAGGTGCGATGCGCTCGGTCCATTTGCGCACCAGCTGCGCCAGCAGAAAGCGCCGCTCCAGTCCGCCGAGGGCCGGCGGCAGGGCAAGAACGTCCGCGGCGACATCGCCCGTCGCGATGTCGGCGAACACAAGCTCGTCCTCATCGATATCGCCGATCGGCACAATGCGCGGCAGGACAGCCGCGTCGACGTCTAGAACCTGCAGAAACGTCTCGCCGGCAAGCCGGCAGGCGCGCCGTGTCGGCAGAAATATGGTCACGTCCGCAAAATCGAGCGGCCCCGGAGTGAAACCGTCGATCAACCGCCCCTCGCGCAGGGCGCTGATCAGTGTCGGCAGAAACGGCGCCGAAGGCGGAATAGTGAACACCCGCGATACCGGCCGCGACTCTAGCCTTTCCTCCTTCCTGTGCGTAGCCGGGAAGGGCAGGGACAACTGCATCGTAGTCCGCGAATGTGGCCGGTGAAGTTCCGCATGCTTCATTGGTCGCCCCCTCCCTCACGCCCCCGCCCCCCTCCCTCACGCCCCCGCAAGCAGGGGAGGCAAGGTGGGGAAGCGAAAGTAGCGAGGGGGATGATTCCCGAATCGGGACTCTATCACGCCACGCTGGCACGGATCGCGGCTTCGGCGGTGGCTATCGCCTCCGGGGTTCCGATATGCATCCACACCCCTTCCAGCCGCAGGCCGTACAGGCGGCCGGCCGCGATCGCGCGATCAAACAGCAGATTGAGCGAGAAGGCACCAGGGGGAGCTGTGGAAAACAACCTCGCACTGAGGATCGCGGCTCCAGCATAGGCGAACGGCGCGACTTCCCGTTCTCGGCGCCGGCTGATCCGCCCGTCCGATGTCATCGTAAAATCGCCGCGGCCCGCATAGCCCACGCTCGTTGATGTCGCGGCGAGCAGCAACAGCGCGTCCATGCGGGCGGGGTCAAAAATCTCCGCAAGACGTAGGAGATTGGGTCTCACCCCGTCGATCCAGATGGCGTCGGAGTTGAGATGGAGGAACGGTGCCGCGCCGAGAACAGGGAGCGCCTTGACGACGCCGCCGCCGGTGTCGAGCAGCGCGTCGCGCTCGTCCGAGATGATGATTCTGGGCGCCTGCCGAGAGACCACGTGGCGTTCGATCTGATCGGCAAGGTAGTGAACATTAACCACCGCCACCTCGACATCCACGTCCGCCAGGCGGTCGAGCGCGTGGTCGATCAATAGCTTACCGCCGACCGCGACGAGCGGCTTTGGTTTTGCGTCGGACAGCGGACGCATTCGCGCACCCAATCCGGCCGCAAGCACCATCGCGCGGCGAGGAACTGGGGAACGGTTGGCTTTCATCATTATTCGCCTCGAACCGGGCCGTTGAAACGGCGGCGGAGCCATGTGGACTCACTCCCCCGTGGGGGAGGGGTAGGGTCGTGTCACGGGGCGGTTGCTTTGCCACATCTCCCGACCCCACCCCTGAGCCCGTCGCCACAAAGGGGGGAGGATCTGGCCGCATCGCCTTCGCTTCGTTAGCACGACTTCGCGGTCGCGCTGATGACGGTTCGCAAGTCGTGAGGGAGCGAAGCGGCTTTTCGGATTTTCTTCACTGAATCAGCGTCAAGGCGGCGGCACTTGCACGTGATACCACTCACGGAGCGCCGCAAGCGCAGGGTGGCGCAGCGCGCGGCGCACGTAGCCGTGGATGCGGGGCAGATGCTGCAGGTATTGGGGCTTGTGGTCGCGGCAGTCGAGTCGCGCGAAAATGCCGAGGATTTTCGTCGCTCGCTGAGCGGCAAGCGTCGCGTAAAGTCTCGCAAACGCATCGCTGTCGAAACGAGGATCTTGCGCCTGGCGCCCCTGCACGTAACGGTGGAACAGCGCAGTCTCCAGTTCCTCAGCCACATCGATGCGGGCGTCCTGAAGCAGCGAGGCGACGTCGAAAGCTGCCGGGCCCATTACGGCGTCCTGGAAATCCAGCAGGCCGACCTGCGCCACGCCTGCCCGATCGCCAAGCCACAATAAGTTCGGCGAATGGAAATCGCGCAAAACCCATGTTTTCGGCGCATCGAGCGCGGGACGTAGCGCCTGTTCCCAGAGCGACAGGAACTCCATGCGTGCCCCTGCGCCCGCGGGCGCGCCGCGCAGCGGCAGGTACCAGTCGAGCAACAGTTCCACCTCGATCAGGAATGCATCAAGGTCGTAGGGTGGAATCCGATGCTCGACCTGTGGGGCGACCGGGAGCACATCGGGCAGGTCGTGGCGGTGCAACTCGATCAACACATCGACGGCGCGTTCGTAGCGCTGCGGGATCGGCATCGGCGGATCGCCGGCGACGACTAGTTCGGTGCCGAGATCCTCAAGGAGGACAAAGCCCGCGTCATGGTCAGCAAAGAAGACCTTCGGCGCAGAGAAGCCGCGTTGGCGCAGAGCGTTTGCAACTGCAACAAAGGGCTTCACGTCCTCGGCGAGATGGGCGATTGCGCTATAGGGCAGGCCGCGCTTTATCGGCGGACCGTCCGCCTTAGGCGGGGCGTTCATCAGAACGAGTCGGTTGCCGCCATTGAAGAGCCGTTCATAGGAGCGGCTTGAGGCATCCCCCGCGATGCGCCTGCGCGCTGCCGTGGCGAGCCCGGCCTTGTCGAGAAATTGCAGCATGGAGCCGAGACGATCGACCCGCGCCGACACGGCGCCGCGCCCGTCCATGTGGACGATGCGATGTTCGATCCCGTCATGGGGCGCGAGCGCAAACGCAATATCGATGCGGTCTTGCGGCAGGGCGCCGCCGGCGCGGTCTGGCCATTCCATCATCACCACCGCGTCCGCCGTCTCATCGAGGCCAAGCTCGGCGAGCTCGCCCGCGCCGGCCACCCGGTAGAGGTCCGCATGCACAACGCGAAAACGCGGCAAATCGTAGTTTTGAACCAGCGTAAAGGTCGGGCTCGGCACCTCGATGGCGGAGTCGTTGGCGAGATGCGCGATCATGGCGCGCACGAAAGTGGTCTTACCGGCGCCGAGGTCACCCGAAAGGGCAATGAAATCGCCGGGCTCCAGCATATTGGCGACATCGGCGGCGAGCCGCCGGGTCGCCTCCTCATTCGCCAGCACCAGGGTGGATCCTGGAGTGCCGCCAGAGTCGATCTGCATTATCACCCGCCACTTATTGCCAGTCGAACATTGATTAATAACCATAAACCATACAGGATCGGTAGCGCCTAGCTCCGACCCCTTCATCCGGCGCAGCCGCATGTCCCCGTTCCGGCCCCGATATCGAATGCCGTTGCGGCGGTTTTGGGGATCGAACATCCTCCGATTCGCCCACGTCGGTACGCTCGGTCACGCAAACCGGACGGGCAAGCGCCGGCCCGCCGCCCGCAGGTGCCCACGCGCACATTCCGAGGACAGCTCGGGCGTCGGGTGCAAGCCGGCCAAAATTTCGGTGCCACCCGCCCGCTCACCGCTAACAAGAAAGTCGGTGGTCGGTTAGGACCAGGCTCTCGCGTGTCGGCCAGTCGGGCCACTGCGCCGAACGCTTCTGGCGCTGCCGCCATGTGCGCCGGCACTGGCGCGTTCAGCCTGCTCGGCGACGACGGACTGACTTGGGCCTTGCCGAATGTATACATAATTCAGGTACTCATTCGCCTGACGTCCAAAATCTTGCGGCGCGCCCTATGGTAGATGTACCAATCGATCTCGAAACGAGGTGCATCTCGGCGCGGCATCTGGAAATCGCGGACCACCACATCCCGGTTCTCCTCAAGCGCGTCGCCTTCGCTCCGATGTCTTGCCAGCCGTTACATCAAGGATCGTTCGACAACCAATTGGAGGGAGGCACATGGCTGCTGCGATCGGCCCCGCCGCTGGTGCTGGACAGACGGACAGCCCTGTGGATCAGGGCGATCCGGCGCAGGCGGCGCGGTTCGAGTCATCGCTGCAGAGCGCACCGCGGACTCCCACAGCGGCACCGACAGCCGCCCAGACCGCATCGCAACACCCCCCCGAGCAATTCCACCGCGGCACCGCAATCGGACAAACACTTGCGCGCTACGGCGACCACGACTTTCGCGCCGACGAGCACTCGAACCAGCACTTTGGTTCCCAGGATGCGGCGATCGCGCATGCGCGAAGCCTCGGTGTGCTGGCGGCCGTGGTCGAAGAAAACCGCCGCTATGCGGTCTATCGCATTCACGCGGA
>JASHYD010000846.1 GCA_030043175.1 Xanthobacteraceae bacterium
CTTGGGATGGCGCTTTCCCAGCGATTCAAAGAAGATTGCGATGAGTTGCTCATCCTCCAGGACGCGGTCAGCATGTATCATCCACTCTTCAGAAAGATCTTTGACTTCATCTTCGATCAACCCGTCGCCGAAGGTGCGTTGTGCGCGCCGCATCTTGATCACGGCTATTCCCTCGCGGGCCCCAGATAATGATATGATTAATCACCATTTATAATGATTAAATGATTCGTAAATAATAACAACAAACTATTGCGTGAAACTATTTTAATTGACTCGTAATGGTATTATTAGGTTCATGATATGTATCCATTTTAACAGGTTAAAAATATAGAATTAATATCGAGACATATAATTACAAGAAATTATTTTCAAAGACTCGCCGTGGTTGACTCAGGCAGATCGTGGATGAATCCGTACGGTCGTGCAGCTGCTCGGCGCCCGGGGCCTTGAAATTGCGGAATTGGTGCTGCTAATTTTGCGCCAGAAGGAGCTAGCTGCATGAATTGCCAGTGGAGCTCGATCTACTGGGCTCACCCCGCGTACTCCGCGCAATGGCTCAGCTCGGTTGGCGATATCGGCCCGATAGCGGGTGCAAGGCCCGGTCCTGTTTCGTGCGGCGGAAATGGGCTGCAGTGTTGAGGCTGCGTAATGAGCTTGCGCGGAAAGCTTGCTGACACAAAGCGGGTGCGGCCTACAAGTGCTCCACCATCGCATCAAGACTTAACGGCGTTCGACTTGGCGACTTATACCCCTGCCTACCTGCCACCATCCGCTCTGCATGCATTTTTCAAATTCCCAGTCGCAAAATTTCCCGCTGCAGATATGTGCCAACGGGTGGCCGCCGGTATCGCACATTCTATGTGTACGGCAGACCGACATCATCCCAGTGCATGTTAAGGGGACCGCACTCAGAGCCTCCGCCATGCCTTGACGAGTGGGTCTTGCGGTCTGAGCTTGCGCTGTAACAATCATGGCTCCGAAGACCGCGAGAGCCGTCGCCGTCATCATAAATTGACGCATTGCTGCCTCCCTTTCTGTTTTCTGCCGGTTAAATTTGCGCATTCGGTTGGCGTTCAATCTGAGCTGGCGCGCCTAGTGTTTAGCGTTCACGCGCGCCCGTAGCGCCGCTGATCGGATCGGCAACCAGCGTAAACGCGATCGGTATCGAACCAAATTTTCCCTCGTAACAGACCATTAACAGATCATTAACAAATGATATCGCCCCGCTAGAGGCGTGGGAAGTGGCATTGAGCCGAACCGGCGGTTTGGTGCAACTGCGAGAAATCCACCCGCTTCCCGTGCATTGTCAAGCGCCGGCCGGCCCCGACCTCTCTTTCCGTACCTACAGACAATTTCAAATCGCTAAATACTGAACTATCTCACGCGGAACAAAACCAAATGACTGACAACACCACAATCGAAACTGAACTTTCCTACACCCCACCCTCGACCACCAAAGAAATCCTCGATCTGGGCGAGTGGCTGATGCAGCTCGATCCCAAGAAAGATCGTATACGCTTTGTCCGAGCAACGAGGTAACCAAGTAAGGATCGGCTAAACCGCGGGGGCCTGTAAGCGGTGCTTAGGGGCCTCGCTACGCTTCGGCCAACACGGTAGTTACACGAGAACATTCCCCTGTATACAACCTGTAAGTAGTGTGGGCGGCTGCTTAGACACGATTAATTACCGGTAACCGGTTGTTCTTACCGGTGTGGGCCGTGCCTACAGCTGCTCAGGTTAATCACCCGTTAATCGATGTTTCTTGCAGCTGCTAGCCGCGGCTTACAATGTATACAGGCTCCTCGCCATTCATTACTGGGACCTGGCTCCCGTGTCCCGAAGGCGCGCTTGCGAAGCTGAGAGGCGCCCACACTGTAAGCATTGCCCACAGTTTACGCAGGCGCGGAGGGCCCGCCACCCCTACCACATGTATGCCACTGAGCAGCCGGCCAACCAATGATGGTCAGTCAATCCTCGATCTCGCACAACTCTATCCCGTGTAGTTCCAGCTCCGCATCTATGCGGCTCCATTCCGCATCGATCCGCTTACCCTCGGCCCCATGTTGGGCTTCGGCCGTGTCATTGGCTTGGTATTGAGCACGAAGCTGCGCAACGATTTGATTTCGATTGAGGTGCATAGGAAATCGTCTCCTTCCAGTTCATGCTGGCATGTCTACATAGTGGGCACTGCGCGCCGCCGAAACGAAACTGACCCATCGATAACTAATGTTTAGGATTTGGGGCACGCAGAAGCGGAGCTTCGCCCCGCATAGCGCTTGGTCGCTCTTGATCAGGACGGCGCTTCATCTCTGAATGTCCAGGGAGTGAGAAACTGAAATCTCGCCGCGAACAGCTTCGCCGCCCTTACCCCGCTGAACGGAGCCTGCAGTGTAAACAATGCCTACAGGCTACGCCCCCGCAGAGGAATTATTCTCCAAAACCAGTTATAGCGATAGGAGGTTCAGTCCTCCTCTTCCTCTTCCTCTTCCTCTTCCTCTTCCTCTTCCTCGTCGTCCTCCAGTTCCTCCTCGTCATCCTCTAGCTCCTCCTCCACCTCCTCCAGCTCTACACCGTCCCGCTCCCGATCGGCGTCGAGGCATTCTGCCCAGCGTTCGAGGTGCGCCTCATCCGTTCGTGCCCGCAGGTTTTCTGCAGTTCGGGCGGCATCCCAAGCGAGCCAGGCGGCGCGGTGGCGAAGCTTTGCTTCTGCGTGTTGAGCAACAAGTTGATCGTGGTTCATGATCCTGTTCCCTCCAGTTTAGGCGCTGCTCACATGGTGATCCCGCCCCGAAGCTTCAATGAAAGTGGCCGACCATCTACGGTTACCGATCGGTGATCAATCGACCCTGTACCTCGGAAATTTCTTCATCGCCTCCGCCATGTCAGCCAGTGTCGGCTGTCCATACTTTCGGCCCTCAGTCTGCGCCGCGTGCCCTGTGATTTGATCCGAGACACGCTCGCTTATCCCGTACCGATCGGCGGTTTGCTTGAAGGTATGCCGCCAAGCGTGGGTGGGGCTAACCTCTCGATCATCGATCCCGATCGATCGTATCCACTTGGCTAACTTGCTACGGACGTGGACGGATCGGGCGTGTTGGGGTTTGGCGGGGTCTGCACTGTGAGCACTGTCAGCACCGTTGGCATTGCCAGCACCGTTTGCACTCCGAGCCCTATAGAACAGCGGACACCCCGGCTCTTCACAAACTCCAACAGCCCCTGCTCGATCAGGTGCTCGTGGATCGGCACGACGCGAGCCTGCTTAGTCTTCACCGTGCCGGGCTCTGGTGTGATCCGAATGGCGTTAACCCCGTCTCTCTCGCTCACATCCTTTCCTCGCAGCTGCGTGATCTCACCTGCTCTCGCCCCTGTGTAGGCGCACAGCCAGGGCACCCAACGGCGGGCAGCTTCCGTCGGTGTTTGTGGGACGATCCTGATGGCAGCGGCGAGTACTGTACGCACCTCCTCAATGGTGAAAGCCCGTGTCTCTCGGTTTTGTATCTTCTTCGGAACGGTGATTGAGCAACGCTCGAACGGGTTCCGTGTAATGAGACGCTGTTTGACAGCCCATCGGCCGATAGCCTTGAGCGAGGCAATCTAAATCTTCTGCACTGTGAGAGCGGAGCGATTGGTGGCCACTCTCGATGTGACCCACTCCTGAGCTTCATCATCGGACAGAGCGGCAAAGCCTCGGCCGTTCAGATGAGCGTCTAGCTCGGCGAACACCACACGGCGCCGAATGATGGTCTCAGGGGCGAGCTTGGCAGCCTTGATGTGCGCCTCGAATAGCTGCAGGGCAGAGGGGCGGGCTTTGTCCGCAGCCGCTGACGTCGCGGAGGGAACTGACGTTCCAAGCGCTGCTCTCAGTCCGCCAGGTAGGCAATGTCGGCAGGTGCCGATCCGGTGAATAATCGCCTTTCGCTCTCCTCTCCGACACAACCATAGTTGCGTGCAGATTGCTGGCGACGCTCTCAAGGAAGCTTGTCATCGCAGCCGGTGAGAGTGCCTCGCCCCTATCGGTGAGGAATTGGCCCGCCGTCTCGATCAAGTAAGGGGCATGCTTCACGACATAGGCGCGGGTCTTGGGGTCGCTTAGATCGAGATTGCCGATCTCACCCGTCTCCGGGTCGCGAGCTGCTTCCTCTAGAACGTCCTCGAAAGCCCAGCGCGCGCCTTCCCAGTCATGTGCCTCCCCTGGGTTCTCCTCATACTGGCCAATCCACCAACGATACCATTCGCCGGCGAGGGCGAACGTCTCCCGCTGAATCAGTAACCCCCAGCAGAGCTGGGGGTTTAAGAGGGGAACCGCCAAAGGCGGTTAGAAAGGATTCTGGGACAAAAGATGGGACTTATGAGGACGAAAGCTTCAATTGCAGCTGATCCAACTGCT
>JASHYD010000847.1 GCA_030043175.1 Xanthobacteraceae bacterium
GCTGGTCGCGCTTGATCATCGAACGAAGACGATGTCGAGCACTTTCGACGACTTCTTCGAGCCGGCGTCCAATGTTTCCCACACGCTTTACGCGAGCGCCACCATCGCAACCTCGCATGAAGCCGTTCGCGCTGACGTCGGAACGCCGCTGTTCATGCGCGCCCCCGGAGAGGCGACCGGCTCGATCGCGCTCGAAAGCGCTATCGACGAAATGGCGCAAGCCTGCGCTATGGATCCCGTGGCTTTTCGGCTCAACAACTATGCAGAGGTTGAGCCGATCTCGGGGAAGCCGTTTTCCTCAAAAGCCTTGCGCGAATGCTACCAGCAAGGCGTCGAGCGGTTCGGCTGGCAGCGCCGCCCGGTCGCCCCGCGGCAGATGCGCGAGGAAGACGGATTGCTCGTCGGCTGGGGTGTCGGCACGGCCACGTTTCCGGCGCTGATGTTCGCGGCCGAGGCCAAAGCGATGCTGCGCGTTGACGGCAGCGGCGTCATGGAGATCGGCGCCCACGAGATGGGGCAGGGTGCCCGCACCGCACTGACGCAGATCGCGGCTGACGCGCTCGGGCTCGATATCGACCAGCTCGAGTTCAGATCCGGCTCCTCCGATCTCCCCGATGGCGGCATTGCAGGCGGCTCTGCCCATACCGCGACCGCCGGCATGGCCATCCACAATGCCGGTGCCGACGTGATTGCACGGCTCGCCGATCTGGCGACGAGCGACCGGCGCTCGCCGCTGTTCGGGGCCGGCAATGCCGGCGTAATCGCCCGCGGTGGCCGCTTATTCCGACGCGACGACCCGAGCCGCAGCGAGAGCTACGCCGAGGTCCTCGGCCGCGCTCGGCTCGCGCAGATCGAAGGGCACGGAGCCAGCGCGGCGGATCAAGCCGCTCAATCGACCTACGCCATGCATGCACACGGCGCAGTGTTTGCGGAGGTCAAGGTCGACCCCGATCTTGGACAGATCCGCGCCACGCGCGTCGTCGGTGCCTTTGCCGCCGGACGCATCATCAATCCGCGCATGGTCCGCAGCCAGCTCTGTGGCGGAATGATTTGGGGCGTATCTTTTGCGCTGCACGAGCAGGCCGTGATCGATCCGCGGTCTGGTCGTCCGATGAACGCCAATTTGGCCGAGTACCACATTCCCGTGAATGCCGATGTGCCGTCACTCGAAGCGATTCTGGTCGAGGAACACGATCCGCATGTCAATGCGCTCGGCATCAAGGGCGTCGGCGAGATCGGGATCACCGGCACAGCCGGTGCGGTCGCGAACGCCGTTTGGCATGCCACAGGAGTCCGCATGCGCAAATTCCCGATCACGCTGGATCGCTTGATCGAGCCTCAATAAGCGCCGCGGCCCACGGAATCGTTGGCGCTATGACGCCAAGCGCCGCGCGATCGAACGTAAGCCCGAGCAGCGCCTCAGCCCAATGTGCATTGCCACCGAGGCGCGCAGGAAACCAAGCCGTTCGTCTACCTCGCCGCCCGATCTGCAATTGCCCCAGATCGCTGCGACGTCGAGGCGACGAGGCCTTGGACCGGGCGCGGCCGGACATGCGTCCCGGCTCGCGGTCGCGCCCTCCGTGGCCGCGCACGCCGACGACGAGGGGCCGAGCGTGCGCGATGCGATGGATTGTGGCTCAACGTCAGGCGGCCGCAGAGGCGTGGTGGAAGCATCCGGCGAGACGCCGGTGAGCAGCTCTGTTCGATGGGGCGCGTGCGGCACCGGGTGTACAAGCCAAATTTTTCAACCAAAAGACGCGATGAGCCTGCCTGATTATTGCCATCGGAATCGCCGACTCTAGCGGCTGATCTTGTGCGTAGAGTTGAGTTAGAGTCATGCGAGTATCCCCGTACGTCCTCCTCATCCTTACTGCATTCATCGCCATGGCATCTGCCGCTCACACGACGGAATGCCTTTCATCTGCGAGCGCCGTCTGGGCTGCGCATCCAGGATCCCACGCCACGTGGCGGTTGCGCCTGCCAGGTCACGAGGAAACGAAGTGTTGGTTTCCGAGGGGTTCAACTGGCCTCACGGCGCCGCGTGACCGACGGGTTGCAGATTCTGCGCGCGGAGCGGTTTACGGAGAGGCTGACCGCCGAGCTGTAGGGCAGATTGCAAGCAGCCAGGTGACAGTGTCAGCGATCGATGCACCTGGCGAGAGGCCGGCCCGACCGATGTCTCAAGATACCCTCGCAACTACCGAGCGCGAGCCACTGTCCATTCTGGTATGGGCCGGCAGGCCGATGCACATCGATTCCTCGTGGGAGGAAGTATTTGCGGGGCGCGAGCGAACGGGGGCGGCGGTCGCAACAAAATGATTAACGTTGGGTGCGCGTGCCGCCGATGGAGGAGCTAGCCTTGATGCCTGTGCACCGCGAAACGCATCTCGCAAGCCTGGCTCTTTACCAGCAGGCGTTGCGCACTGCCGAACGCGTCAAAACATTGATGCGCGAGATAGACGAAGTTAGCCGCGAGGTCCACCAACACTTGGACGATCTCGACATCATCTTAGTACAGATCGAGGGCAACGGGCGTCACGTACCTTTCACCCTGGAGAGGGATTCGCGCAGTGCGGTGAGCGTTCAGAACACTGTGGATAAATTGCCCGGGCTGTCGCGGCTTCCGATCCGCTCCAGTCCGAGAGTGACGCGAGGCAAGGCCGGCTAACAGCGGCCGCGCGCGTGCTCGCGGGCTAGTCGATGCGCAACACGAAAAAGAAGGAAGCGAAACGGTCGAGCCACCGGCGTGACGCTGGCAGAACGGCAGCTCGGAGAATCGCGGTCGCTTGGCCTCCCTCACAGGCGCGACTCTCGAACCCGCAGTAATCAATCGGCCGGTTCCTTCGATGACGGCACTCGGCGAGTTTCGCATTTGGCAATGACGGGTCGCGCGTTCAGCGGAGGGTGTCCGTAGTTGTGGTCGTGCAAGGGGCCGCCAACCTCCCATAGCCCAAAACCGCCTTGCGGGCCGCAGAACCGAGCCGGCGGATCTCGATTGGTCGCGGGAAGGCGATCGTCTCTATACGATCGGTTTCACCTGCAAAAACCAGCTGCGGCCCGGCGTTCGCCTTGAACCCTGGCAGAAGAAAACTGTCCTCACGGCGCTTTGCAACGTTTCTGACTTATAAGTCATGTGCAATGGCCACAATCTTGGGTTATAGCGCGGTCGATCGGGATCGCTGGGCGGGGGATCGGTTACTCGGCCGTTGGTCGATTTTTTCTCGGCCGTGGCCCGAGTTTTCCAGTCACAGCTAATTCCGGCCTGCAGACAGGGAGGATGTCATGCGTCTCAAAAGGCTTGCTTTGGCGATGTTTTTGGCGGCTCCGCTCACGGTGCCGGGCGCTTATGTTAGCGCGACGGAATTCCATGCAACGTACTCCGGTTTCGAGGAGACCGGTCCACTACCTGGGGGGGCGGTTAGCTCAGCCGGTACTACCGCCGCCGAAACCGGGGCGATCTTTTCGCCGGGAACGGCAACGCTTGACCTCAAGCTCGATCGAAACGCGCGCACCATCACGTTCAAGCTGACGTTTTCGGGCTTGAGCTCGACCGTTACGCAGTCCCACATTCACTTCGGCAAGCGGCATGTGCCCGGCGGCATTATGGTGTTCTTCTGTACCAACCTCAACAACGGTCCGGCCGGAACCCAACCTTGTCCGGCCGGCGGCGGGACCGTGACCGGAACGGTCACGGGCGCAAACGTCATCGGGCCCACCGCACAGGGCGTGCCGGCCGGCAATTTCGACGCGCTGGTCGCAGCGCTCGACTCCGATACCGTCTATGGCAACGTTCACACCACGACATTCCCGGGCGGCGAGATTCGCGGCCAGGTGCGCAGCGATGAGGAACAGCGCTAGACGGCGCGCACCGTCGTCGCGTCCGTACATACGGAGCAGGCTCGCGTCACGGCCGCAACTGCGTTTGCGGCCGCCGCGTCTGACGTTAATGTCGGCAACCCATCCGGCCCCTAAGGGCGGGCTTTCCCGCCCAGCCTCCAGGCGTTGCGAAGTACTGGAACTTCTCCATCGCGCGGACCGCCATGGGCATGCCTGGCGGCCCGCATTTCCTCCTCCGGCCAAAGCCGGGGGTCTTAAGCGCGGGAGGCTCGGATGACGAAGGCACTTTGGATCGTCGCCTGGGTCGGCTTTCTCGCCGTCCCTGCGGCGACGCCTGAGGTGTCGGCGCCAGCTCAACTGGCGCCCGAGCTGCACCCCGCCTGGACGGAGTTCAAATGGCCGTTCCTGGTCGATCAGTGGGGCATCGGCCGGGCCTTCGTATGCAAGCCGGCGGAGTGCGGCGTCGAAGTCGACGTCTACCTGCGGCCGAAGATCGGCTTCTGCAAATGCGACACCGGCGTCGATGGTGACGACGAACTTGAACGTGTGGGAGACAATGAGCTCATCGGCGCCGGCACGGTCCCGCTCGGTCCAGGCCGTCCGATCGAGGTTGCCTGGATGAAGGGCCGAAGCCGGTCGTACCGTGGAGCGGACCGGACAGCGGCGGGGCAGTTTCTGTCCATCGGGTTCAACGACCAGTGCGACGTCATCGTCGCGCTGGCGACGCTGCGAGGCGGTGACCCGAAGGCACTGGAGCCGGTGGTGCTCGCCTTTCTCAACAGTGAGAAGGTGCTGCGCTGGGTAAAATGGCTGTTATCGTAGAACCTCCATCATCCTGACCTCTACAGCGGGCGTCTTGCCGGCATAGCGGGCGGATCCGGCAGCGGGTCAAAGGCCGCCAGCGCCGGTCGGCCTGATACCGCGCGAATGGGGTGGCGCGGCCCGAACGAATCGCGCCGCCATCGGAACGGATCGCCGCCAATCGCCAACCCTCTCACCTCACTCGAACCGCCCGCGCGCCCGCGACCGATAGGTCGCGGGCGCAGCAGAATGGAGCTTTGCGTCTCCGGTCTTTCGGGCGACATAGCTAAACGCCTCGCGCCACCTGTCGGCGAAGCGCCCAAGGGTGGTGGTACTTCTCATGACCATTTCATCGGGGAGCGACCGCACGATGCGGCCGTCTGGTCGGGACTTGCGCTGCTGCCGTGGTGTGTCGCCGAACCTGTGCCCCCGGGAATTGGCGTCGGCTCGCCCCATGGCGTCCTCAGCGCTCCGGCTGCGGCTGTCGCGGAATTCGCCTGAGCCCGGCTCGGGCGGCGCAGGCCGGGATGACAGCGCAGACAGCGGCCGCCACGACAGGGACAGTCAGCGGGCATGAAAAGCGATTGAGCATGATGGCCTCCTTAACCGGCCTGGCAGGGCTCTCACAGCAATGTCCTGATCCGTTGCGGCGTGAATGGAGCCTGCCTCAAACGCGTGCCGGTCGCGTCGAAGATCGCATTGGCAACCGAGGCCGGCACCGGGATCGTGCTGATCTCGCCGGCGGCGGTCGATGGCTGGTCCGGCCGGCTGATCAGCTCGATCTTCATATCCGGAAGAGCCGAAAAACCCAGGATCGGATAGTCAGCCCAGTCTCGACTCGTGACCTTCCGCAGATCGAAATTGATCTCCTCCAGCAACGCCCGGCTGATGCCCTGGATGATCGAACCTTCGACCTGCGCGCGCAAGCCGTCGGGATTGACGATCAATCCGCAATCCACCCCAGCGCAGACTTTGGTCACTGCGATCTTCCCGGTCGCCCGGTCGATCGCCACCTCGCTTGCGATCGCGACCCGCGGCAGACCGTCACCATAGCGCACGATGGCAATGCCGCGTCCTTTGAGGACCGGCCCGAACGAGCGCAGTTGCGCGGCAGGCCGCGGGGCCCAGCCTGCGAGCCCCGCGGCTGTGGTGAGAACGTCCCGATCTCTGGTATCGATCATGTGGCGAAGCCGGAATTCCACCGGATCGGCATTGGCGGCGGCAGCCAATTCGTCGACGAAAGATTCGAACGCGAACGCACCCTGGACGGCACCCGGGCCCCGCATATAGATGTTGCGGATCAGTGGCTTTACGAACAGCGAGCGGTTGCGCTTCGCGTCGATTTCATACCAAAGCGAGGGAATCTGTCCCGTCCAGCCGTCCTGGCGGCCGGGCGCTGTGCCGATCGCCTCCCAAGCGAGATGATGTCCGCTCTCGCTGTCCGAATGGGTCTGC
>JASHYD010000848.1 GCA_030043175.1 Xanthobacteraceae bacterium
TGCTCAGGCGATATGGAAAATCAGACCGGAAGGAGAGGAAATCGATCAGCGAAATCTGCCGATGATGCTCCACCTCTGGTCGACATCATCGAAACAATGAAGGATCAAACTGTCCCACCCTGACATGCAATTGGTCGCCCGCACGTTTGCGATTGCGTCCCATTGGGCGACCAAAAATGGCGGTCCCGCATGCTAGCAATGGGCGCGCTGTTGTCGGTCCGATCAGCTCAGCCGCCCGCATCGGTGCCGCGAAAGACGAATGATGACGTCGTCCAGGACGTGGGGAAATTCGTTCACTATGCGGTCGATGAAGCCTCGTTCCAATTCGCCGGCCTGTCGGTGGCGCAGCTTCATGCTCATAAAGAGCAACACGCATTCGATGAACACGGTCTGGCCGGTTGTTCTAACATGTCCGATTGCTTCATCGGCGTAAGCCCGTCCGCGCGCGTAGTCGGCGGCCGCGTCGCCGGATGGCTTCACCGCCCAAAAATCAACGCACGCCGCCTGGCGCGCGTTGCGGAACGCCACAGCACAGAACGTCGGAAATCGCCCGGCGCCGTCAACGATGAACGCGGCATTAGCGGTGGTCATGGAGATGCTGCGAGATATCCGGGCCAGCCAAAATTTTAGTTTGGCAATCCGCCGCAACCCCCAGGGGTTGCGAGGAGTGGTAATGTTGTGTAGGCCGTTTTTGATGCTACGCACAATCGATGGCGGCGACGCAACGGTGAGTTGTCCACAAGTTTTGAATGAGACGTCGAAACGGGTCGAGCTTTGGGTTCCAGGACTAAATCAACGCGGCCTTCTATGAGGCTTTGGGCCCGGCGCAGGTTGGGGTCCGTCGCATTCAGGTATCTCGTGGGGAGCGCTACCTAGCCTCTTTGACAAAAAAAGTGAGAATTTGTTGCAGGGACGCGCGTAATTCAATAAATTTTGTTGCATGTTGCGGCGCGTCAAGAAAGTTTTGATCCGATGTCCGACAGGACTTTGCTTGCCTGCCCGTTTTGCGGGAAAGAACTTCGTTTCTTTGAGTCCTTTCCGAGCCAAAGCGGTTTACCCGAAGTGCACGTCTTTGCTTGCGACGGGTGCGAGAAGATGATTTTGCGAGATCCTGTGCCATCGTGCGCCGCCCCCGGCGCCAAGCCGGCACCATGAGGATTGAGAGTTCGTCGCTACATTGTCCCGCCCGCACCATGTGTTGCCGCTTCGATCGGCAGCGAAGAGGTGCGCACGTCTCACACGCAATGCCGGCTTCGGACCCTGTACGCTCCCCTGGAGGGGGTATTGGCGGGGCGCCATTCCGCCGGAGGGAAGGCAACCCGCCAGAACTGCCGACCATGCTCGATCTGCGAGAAGTGCGTTTCCGCTTTAGCGCAGAATAGAAAGCTTGGGTCCAAGTTGGGTCGGTGCGATTGTTCGTGTTTACAATCGGTTGGATGCTTTTCCTGCTGTCCGTCAGACGTATGAAGACCGCTGGCGCAATGGGAAAGCCGAGCTCTAGGAGTGTGTCCGAATATTCGTGATCACCAACTTCGACGAGAATTTGATTCCACCGAAGCCGCGAAGAGGAGTCGAATTTTGCATCACCATTCTGGAAACGACCAACAATGAGAATTCCATTCCCAGCGACTCCACGTTTTCCGATTACTCGGACAGGCTCGTAGGCCAATTCTCGCGCCCCAGGCCGACACAGCAAAAGGCCGGGGTCGGAACCCGGCCCCTTGCAAATCAACGCAGATCACTCCGCCGCGACCCTGGTGGGCTGGGGTTCACCGCCCCCGCGCGGCTGCTTGAGCGACTGGTAATACATCGTCCGAACCCTCACCGCCTTCTCGTACAGCTCGTCGATGACGAGTCTCAGCGCTTCGTCCTGCTCGTCGGGCGCGTCCACGCCGGGCCCGAACTTGGCGTCCTGCAGTGTCTTGACGACGCGCGCCCAGCGCGGCAGGTCGCAGATTGCGCTTTCCAAATCAGTCAACATCGCCATGTTTCTCCTCCTGGGTAAGACCGGCGACGATGGTAGCGCCGGATTGGTTAATGTCAGCACCTGGCCGACGACGCCGCGAGCAAGAGCAACACGGCAGCCGGATCGAGCAGCAGAGCCACGACGATCACAAACCACCGCATGGCTGTTTCACTGTCAGCACCGAGCAAGCTCGCCGGATATCGAACCGGGCCCAGATCAGCATCGACGATTCGGCGCTGACCCGCGATGCCCGCCTTCTGCACCTGCAGCTCGGCGAGTGTTTTGGCCTGGGTTGTCCGTTGGGTAACGCGCTCGGCGCGCACGTTGCGCTGGTCGCCCGCGAGCTGCATGGCCGATGCGGTGCGACCCTTGGCGGTGGCCTTCTCGACGGCCGAGTCAATTTGCACGATTCGCCGATCGATGTCCGCAACGACAGCGGCCTGCACGGAAAGCCGAGCATCGATGTCGGCAACTCGGCCCGCCACCGTGACGTCACCCTCGACCCGGTGGCCGCGTGAGGATCTCGAAGCGCCTGGGTCACGCCTCCCCGGCGATCACTCTGAAAATCTACGCTCACTTGTTCCGCCGGATGACGGCCAGGCCGTCGAGGCGATCAATGCGGCGTTGGCGAACAAGACGAAAACCTGATATGGGGCCGGTTGCTACCCAATTGGCGCCAATTCGGTAGCAAAGCGGTAGCAGTGTTGCTAGATTGTTCTATTGTGGCAAGCCGTAAGTATTCTGATTTCGTTGATGGGGAAGGGTGGCCGAGTGGTTTAAGGCACCGGTCTTGAAAACCGGCAGGGGGTTAACGCTCCCTCGTGGGTTCGAATCCCACCCCTTCCGCCAGCTGGTTGTACCCGCGTATCCCCCGGCGTCCACAATCCCTCTGAATAATCAGCAAAAATCGCCACTTTGGCATCCTCGGTTGCCACCGGAGGTAGCCGGGTATACACATACGTGAGGGGGATACAGAGGGGGATACTTACGGCAACGGGGATAGCATGGCGAGGCAGATGCAGCGGCTGTCGTCAGCCGCAGTCCGGAACGCCAAACCAGGCTGGCACGCCGACGGGGGCGGCCTGTACCTGCAGGTCACCACCGGCAAGAAAGACGGCCAGATCAACAAGTCCTGGGTCTTCTGCTATGCGCTCAATAGACGTGAGCGCCAGATGGGGCTCGGCAGTCTCAACACCATCGGCCTGAGCCAGGCGCGCGGAGAAGCCGGCCGATGGCGCGGCGTCCTGAAGGAGGGCAGAGACCCGATCGATGTCCGCGACGCCGAGCGCGCGGCGCAGCAACAGCAGGCCGCCAGGCCGGTCGCGGTCACATTTGAGCGGTGCTCAACTCTCTACATGGCGGCTCACGAGTCGGGCTGGCACAACGCGAAACACCGGCAACAGTGGAACAACACGCTGGCGACCTACGCCTATCCCACCATTGGTGCGCTGCCTGTCGACGCGGTGGACACCAGCCACGTCATGCAGATCCTCACGCCGGTCTGGACCGAAAAGAACGAGACCGCGAGCCGGATCCGCGGCCGGATCGCGAAGATCCTGGACTGGGCCAGGGTCCAGAAGTACCGCGCCGGCGAGAATCCGGCGCGCTGAGCCGGCATCTCGAACACCTGCTCGCCGCACGCTCCAAGGTCCACAAGGTCGAAAATCACCCCGCGCTGCCGTGGGAGAAGATCGCGGAATTTATGAGCGAACTGCGTGCGCAAGAGGGGCTGGCCGCAAGGTGCCTGGAATTCACAATCCTGACTGCGGCCCGCAGCGGCGAATCCCGCGGCATGCCGTGGGAAGGCGAGATTGCCGGTGATGTGTGGATCGTCCCAGGCCACCGGATGAAGCGGCACCGTGAGCACCGCGCGCCCCTCACCGCACCGGCACTCGCGATCATCGAGTATATGCGGAGCGTCAGGCAGAACGACTACGTTTTTCCCGGCGACAAACCGGACGACCCGCTGTCCGACATGGCGCTGACGGAAGTCATCAGGCGTATGAGCCGAGCGCGCGAGAAGGCTGGAAAAGCTCTATGGGTCGATCCCAAGCAGAGCGGGCGGGAGGTGGTTCCGCACGGCTTCCGATCGTCGTTCCGCGACTGGGTCGATGAGGCCACGGCGTTCGCGGATTGGCTCGCCGAGGCTGCGCTGGCGCACGCCAAAGGCGACAAGGTAGAGGCGGCGCACAAGCGCGGCGATGCCCTGAAGAAGCGCAGGCGGCTGATGGAGGCGTGGGCGCAACAGTGCGCCGGCACATGGGTAGGGGAGGGAGAGGAGACGGCGGACAACATCATGCCGACGCGAGCTGCTGTGGGTGAGAACCGCCCGATGGATTCCAATGATCCGTCTGACCGGAAGAAGCCGACGCCTCTGGAGGAAAAGGCGTGGTTCCAGATCGGCTTTGCAGATCGTCCTGTGATTGAGCTGGCCAGAGAGTTAAGGTCGGTGGCCGAACCGCTGGAGATACGGCCGTTCCCGAGCGGCCCATTCCCATTTGACACAGCGATCCGAGGTCTCTTGCGGCTGTGCCCGCAAGCATGGTCTGCCGCTGAAGCCGGCGAAGTATCCCCTTATGGGGCCGCGACGATCGGAAATGAGCTGGCTCACGTAGCTGACGCGGCACGCGCGCGGATCATCAAATGAGTCGGATCGCGGAGCTGGCCAAGCAAGAGCGCATTGCCTCGGAACATTTATGGAGCTTGGCTGTTTGGCCAGCTGCTGTGGCGCTGTCCTGGATCGCTTTTCGGGACAAAACGAAGCTTTGTATGATCAGTAGCCTCAGCGAGGAAGCATTCAAAGTAAAATCGGATGACGATAACTCACCGCAATCGTTGCTTCTCAGCGCATTGAAAAGCGGCAAGCTGCGGGCCATTCTCAAAGGTTATGATGTAGGGCGAACCTGGTGGTCCGGGTTATCAAAACTGGACCCTGACGCCAGCTTCAGCAGGGAGGACTTAGTCCG
>JASHYD010000849.1 GCA_030043175.1 Xanthobacteraceae bacterium
ACAGCTTGATGCGGGCGATCACCGCGGCCGGAATGCGCTCGTAGGCCAGGCCGGCGACGAATTGCGCGATGCCTTTGGTATAAGGGTTGTGGCCGCTGGACGTGTGGCTCATGCGCCATAGCGCCGGTCGCGGGCGAGGTAGCCGGCGGTATCAACGACCGCTTCACGCTCCTTGAATGACGCCATGTCATCGATCATCGCAGCGGCGCTGCCGTCGCGTGCGATCGCGGCCAGCACCCGCTGCATCGCCCGGATGGCAGCGCGCTGCGTGTCGCTTGGAATGATAACCACGTGGTACCCTAACGCTTGCAGCCGCGAGGCCGGCAATAACGGCGTCTTACCGCCATGGAACATGTTGATGAGCTTGTAGCCGGGCAGGCGCTTGGCGATGTCGGCGATTTCCTCCTCGGTGGTTGGCGCCTCGACAAAGATCATGTCCGCGCCGGCTTTAAGATAGACGGCGGCGCGGTCGAGCGCAGCCGCGTAGCCTTCCACCGCAATGGCGTCGGTACGGCCGATAACGACGAAATCGGGATCATGCAGTGCGTCGCGTACGGCGCTGAGCCGCTGCACCATCTCGGATGTCGGCACCAGCGACTTGTCGTCATAATGGCCGCATTTCTTGGGGAATGTCTGATCCTCCAGATGGAATGCTGCGACCCCCGCACGCTCGAAGGCGCGCGCTGCACGCTGCGCCGTGAGCGCGTTGCCGTAACCAGTATCGGCGTCCGCGATGACCGGCACGCCTACGGCCTCGACCATTTCGGCGAGCCGGCGGACGATTTCGTCGGGCGTCATCAGGCCGATGTCGGGCACGCCGCTCGAGCGTGCGATGGCGCCGCCGCTGGCATAGACGGCCGGAAAACCGGCCTGCTCGACCAGGCGCGCCGACAGCCCGTCGAAAGCGCCGGGCGCGACCACGATGTCGCCGCCTAGCATGGATTTGAATTTGGTGGTGGCGCGCACGCTTAACTCTCCGCTGTTGGGGCGACTGCAACTTTGCACCGGCGCCGGGTTCGCATCGGGAACGCCGATGATTTGTCGCATCAAAAATCTCCGCTGGCGACTGGCGCCGGAAGGCGGCAGTGGAAGGCGCTCCGGCCGAAGGTCGCAACCGGCGAAGCTGTACCACCCTAGCATAGGCTTGCGCCGCAAAGGCAGAGCGGCATGCAATTGCCTTCGTTGGGTCAATCCCCTCGGATTGGCGCAAACGACCGATCAGCCGCCCGGTACTCTCAATTCTGCGAGATTGGCCACAAACGCCCGTTCGTCATCGAGACATCTCAAATCGAGAATCAGGCCGTCGTTCGCGATGCGGCCGATCACCGGCGTCGGCAGACGGCGCAGCGCGGCCGCGAGATCGGCGAGCGCGTGCCCGGCACCGCGCCGCTTGGTGCGGCGAATCGTGAGCCCGGCGCTCGGTATGGTTTGGCGGGGCAGTGCGCCGGAGCCGATCTCGCTGTCGCATTCCACGACATCGACCGCAAAGCCGTCGCCTAGCCTTGCTTGCAGAGCCGGCCGCAACCTTGCCGCCAGCGCCGCAATGTCGCCGGCCGAGCGAGTCAAAAGGCACAGCGTCGGCAACCGCGCGGTCAGCCGATCGGGATCGCGATAGAGCTTGAGCGTCGCCTCCAGGGCGGCAAGCCGCGTCTTGTCGATGCGCAGCGCGCGCTTCAACGGATTTTTGTTAATGCGGGCCACCAAGTCGGCGCGTCCGACGATGAATCCGGCTTGCGGGCCTCCCAGAAGCTTGTCGCCGGAGAACGTCACGATATCGGCGACCGCGACCGCCTGCGCAACCGTGGGCTCGTGCGGAAGGCCGAAGCGGACGAGATCAATGAGGGTCCCGGAGCCGAGATCATCGATCAGCGGCACGCCGTGGCGACGCGCCACCGGGGCGAGCGAGACCGCCTCAACCTGGGCCGTAAACCCCTCAATGCGGTAGTTCGACGGATGGACCTTCAGTACCACGCCGGTCTTCGGCCCCAGGGCCTCGGCATAGTCCTTGAGGTGGGTTCGGTTGGTGGTGCCGACCTCAACGAGCCTGGCGCCGGCCCGGCTCATGATTTCAGGCATGCGGAAGGCGCCGCCGATCTCGATCAACTCGCCGCGCGACACGATCGCCTCGCGGCCCCTGGCGAGCGTGTTGAGTGTCAGGAGCACTGCAGCGGCGTTGTTGTTGACCACGGTGGCGGCCTCGGCGCCGGTGAGCTCGCGCAGCAGATCGCAGAGAATGTCGTCGCGGTCGCCGCGCCCGCCGCCGTCAAGATCGAATTCGAGCGCTACGGGGTTGCGCATCGCCACGGCCGCGGCGGCGATTGCCGCGTCCGCGAGCACGGCACGGCCGAGATTGGTGTGCAGCACGGTGCCCGTGAGATTATAGACAGGCTTGAGGCGCGGAGCGTCAGCGGCCTCAAGCCGTGCGAGGGCCCGGGCCGCAGCATTGTCGGGCGCAATCGCAAGGCCGTCGCGACGCAATTGCGCGAGCTCCCGCCGCACCGCATCGACGACCGCGCGATGTCCGAACCGTGCCGCCGCCACCTGTGCCGGGGCGCTCCGCATCACCGCGTCGACGGCGGGCAATCGGCGCCGGTTGTGTGCTTGCGTGTTCGCCAAAAATCACCTCCAACATCGTCGGTGGAGAACTCGCACGATTTCGGCTTGGTTCTGCCGTATCGGCCGGAAGGCCACACATCGTAATGTGGCCGAGGACGATCCCTTGACCGCCTTCGCGTTTCGCGGACCTCTTGAAATTGGAGAACGGCACAAAGTCCAGGCTCTTTTTGAACGACCGGCATTTCGGCGTGTTGGGGAAGCAGGCGTCACGGGCGTCCACGAATTTCCGGCGCCGCGTCAATCGTGTCGGAGTGGATGCCGAGATCTTTTCTTTACGCCTCGGCAGAGCCCCGTCTGTTCGGCATACGATGGGCGCCTGACGGCCATGCCAGCCGTAAAGCGGCGCCGCGACTCAGAGCCAGCCCGCTTCCTCCTCGCTCTAAGGGGCGGGGCTTGCGCGCCCTGAAAATTGGTGACTGGGAGGGCTTGGATGAGAACGCCGGTATTGATCGTGGGCGGAGGCCCGGTTGGGCTCGCCATGGCGGGCGACCTCGGCTGGCGCGGCATCCCCTGCGTGCTGATCGAAAAGACCGACGGCCGCGTCACCCAGCCTCGGATGGACATGGTGCATGTCCGCACCATGGAGTTCTGCCGGCGCTGGGGGATCGTGCCATGGGTCGAGGCGGCCGGCTATAACCGGGACTATCCGCAAGACAATGCGTGGGTGACGAGCCTCGCCAACGGCTACGAACTCGGCCGCGAGCCGTTCCCATCGCCACGCGAGGAGAAGCCGCCGCCGCAGAGCCCACAGAAGCGGGAGCGGTGCCCGCAGAATTTCTTCGATCCGGTATTGGCACGGTTCGCCGGCACGTTTCCACATGTGACTCGGCGCTACTCAACCGAGCTGGTGGACCTTACCGAACGGCGCGATGGCGTGACGGCGCAAGTGATCGATCACGTGACCGGCGCAAATGAAACGATCGAAGCCCAATATCTGGTCGCCTGCGACGGGGCCGGTAGCCCGTGTCGCGAGAGACTTGGCATCGCACTCCTCGGCAATCCGCTGGTGACCTACACGACCAACGTCATCTTCCGCTGTACAGGTTTCGAACAGTTGCACACCCTAAAGCCGGCCTATCGCTTCATCTTCATCGGCCCAGACGGCACCTTCGCCACAATCGTCGCCATCGACGGCCGCCACCACTGGCGGTTTTCATTGGTCGGTAGCCGCGAATATCGCAAGCTCACCGAAGCCGACGTGCGCGCCGCTATTGAGCGCGCCGTCGGTTGCACGTTCGATTTCGATGTCGTCTCGATCTTGCCATGGACACGCCGCGAACTGATCGCCGATCGCTACGCCACGAACCGCGTCTTTCTGGTCGGCGACAGCGCGCATCAGCTTTCCCCTACTGGTGGTTTCGGCATGAATACCGGCATCCAGGAGGCGATCGATCTCGCCTGGAAGCTGGCGGCGCGCTTATCCGGCTGGGGCGGCCACAGCCTGCTTGCGTCTTACGAGAAGGAGCGGCGGCCGGTGGCAGCGCGCAATGTCGAGGAGGCGGCCGGCAATCTCGCTCGCATGCTGTCGACGCGCGAGAACCGTCCCCCGCCGGAGATTTTTCAGCCCGGCCCGTCAGGCGACGCGGCGCGGCGCGTATTCGGGGCGAAGTTCACCGCCATCATGCGCCGGGAGTGGTTCACGCTCGGCATCCAACTCGGCTATCGCTATGAGAACTCACCGATTTGCGTTCCCGATGGCACTGCGGCGCCACCCCCGGAGACCGCAAACTATCTGCAGACGGCACGCCCTGGCCATCGTGCGCCTCATCTCTGGCTGGCACCGGGGCAATCGACTCTCGACCTGTTCGGGCGCGGCTTCGTGCTGCTGCGGCTCGCAGCGGCGCCGATCGACGCGACGTCACTGGTCAAGACCGCGACCGCGCGGCATGTCCCGCTGACGGTACACGATATCCGCAACGAGGAGGCAATCGCCCTCTACGAACGCCGGTTGGTCCTGGTGCGCCCCGACGGCCACGTGGCATGGCGCGGCGACACGATTCCGGCGGATGCGGCTCAGCTCATCGATATGGTGCGGGGGCAGGCACGACGCGTGTCGCGGGCGTAGCCTCGTTGAGTGGCCGGCGAAACCCCGGAACGGCATTAAAACCTCCGCTGGCGACTGTCGCCGGAAGGCGGGGCGGAAACCGAAGGCCGGAACCGGCGAAGCCGTGCCCTCGCCGTTTACGAACTGGCAAGACTTGCAGGTGCCGCGCCTTGGCGATGTTGAACGAT
>JASHYD010000850.1 GCA_030043175.1 Xanthobacteraceae bacterium
GCCCAACGGCGGCCTGATTTCCCTTCCCGCAGTCATGGTCAATGGTCGCGAGACGATTGTCGCGCTGGCCGCACAACATAAGCTTCCCGCTGTATGTACTTATCGTTATTTCGTCACGAGTGGGGGACTCGCGGTATATGGCTCCGACATTATCGAGCAATATCGAGACGCCCGGTCCTACGTCGATCGAATCTTGAGCGGTGAAAAACCGGCTGATATGTCGATTCAGTTTTCAAGCAAGTACGAGCTGGTCATCAATCTCAAGACTGCGAAGCAGCTCGGCCTCGACATTGCGCCGACGTTTCTCGCCCGCGCCGACGAGGTGATCGAGCAGCGGATCCGGATAACTTCCCTTTCAGACTGAATCCGCTTCCAGCACCCGGTAGACGCTCGCCCGGCTTATGCCGGGCTCCCTTGATCATTGTTCCCAGCGCGAAGCGCGTTCGCCGCTGGGCAGGTCAAGCGCCACGTGACGCCTGAAGGTGGATAGTCAAGGTCGACCCTACCATCCAGGCTGCGCTCCGCCATCGCCTTTATAACGATGGTGCCGAACCCACGCCGCTCCGGCGGAGATACCGGTGGCCCATCACGTTCGATCCAGCTAATGCTGAACACGTCGCCAGCGCTCCCCCAGGATACATCTACACGTCCTGTATCAGTCGAGAGAGCCCCGTATTTCCCAGCATTGGTAGCGAGCTCGTGCAGCGCGAGCCCGATGGCTTGCGCGGAACCCGCATTCAAGCGCTGCTTGGAGCCGCATACGACGATACGAGAACCAATGAGATCGGCGAAGGGCGCAAGCTGGGCGCGAACCAGGTCCTCGATTTCGACCCCATGCCATTCGCTACGGACGAGTAGATCCTGGTTGGCCGAAAGCGCCTGGATGCGCTCGGAGAAGCGCTCGATGAAATCTTCGGAACTTTTGGTGGCGGTCTGGTGAGCGATCGAGTCCACGACGCTGAGCATGTTCTTGGCGCGATGATTGACCTCGCGCATCAGGAGGTGCTCTCGTTCCTGGCGCTCCCTGCGTTCGGTAATGTCCTGAGCGGTGCCGATGAAGCTCGCTAATCGTCGCTCACGCCTGACTCCCTCGAAATAAGCAAGCCCGTGAACCTCGACCCAGCGGACCTCGCCATCACGCCGCCGAATCCGGTACTCATGCGCGTACGGCTTCGGATTGGCGGGATTGAGCGCTGCCTCGCGGTCCGCCAAAACCCTTTCCAGGTCGTCTGGGTGCACCCGCTTAATAAACTCCTCGATCGGCGTCTCCTCATCTGTAAAATCGAAAATTTCCTTTAAGCGCGTATCTACCAAGATCACGCCGCGGCGCGGATCGTACTGCCACCACCCGAGGAGGGCTGCTTTGAGGGCAAGCTGCAGGCGATCCTTGCTTGCCTTCAGGTCCTCTTCGGCTCGCTTGCGCGCGCTAATATCCAGAATCACGCCTATGTTGCGCAATGGCCGGCCGAACCCGTCGCGGATGACGTTCACCGCAGTACGCGCCCAGACGGGGTTTCCGTCTTTGCTGATGTAGCGCTTTTCCAACTCGAAACCGGCTAACTCTCCAGCGATCATGCGTGGAAGAAGTTTGCGGTCGAGGTCGCGGTCATCCGGATGTGTGATGTCATACACTGTCCGGACGAGTAATTCCCCCTCGCTGTACCCCACGAATTTGCACATCGCCGCGTTGGCGCGGAGAAAGCGCCCGGTTCCGAGCTGGACTTCGACCTTGCCCACGCTGCTGACATCGAACATCGCCCGAAAGGCTGCCTCGCTGTCGCGGAGCAAAGCGGTGGTGTCTCGAAGCTCAGCCATTAGCGTGTTGACTTCGGCGATGGGCGTTCCGGTCTGCAGCGCCGCTCCGCCCTCTCCCGGAGAGATTGCGGCCCGAGCTGCGTGGCCGACTGAGCGCGCGATGATCTGACCTAGCCATGAGCCGAAGGCGACCACCAGCGCAAACGCCAGCAATGCCGAAACGCCGAGGGTCCGCCACTGCGCCCGAACCGGAGCCTCCAGCAGAGCCTTGGGTGCCGACACGGCGGTTTCCCAGCCGGTCAATTCCGACCACGCGTATGCCTCCAGCGATTGCCGCCCGTCGGCGTCGACAAACTCGATTGCACCGCTGCGCCCTACGCCATGCCGCTCCGACGGCCGCGACTCTTGGCCGATGTCCTCACCCGCCCGATCGGACTGGGCGATGATGCGGCGCGCGGCGTCGGAAATCACCACATGCCAGCCTGCCGGCATCTGATTTGCGGCGACCATGCCTGCGAGGGTGTGATGATCGGGCGACCTGGCGAGGGTGTAGCGGTTCTCACCGTCGATCTCCACGGGCACGATGATGGCAAACACAGACTGCTTGACGACAGAGCCCGTAAACACGCCGGTTACCTGCGGCTTACCGGTTGCGAAAGCCCTCTCCACGGCTTCCGGAACAGCCGTCTTTGGCAGCGGCCTGCCAAAAGCCACCCACGTGTTGACGAGCTGCTCCATATGGCGATCGATGACCATGATGTTGCCGCTCTGGCGCAAGATCAGCGAGGCTTCGGCCTGGCGCTGGAACTCGGCGAAGTCGCCATCACGTAGCGACGGCGAGGCAGCCAACGCCTGCAGTCTCTCGATCTCTCCGACGACCTCACGGTCGACGTTCGCCGACAAAGCACGCGCCTCAATCGCTAGGTCTTGCCGAGCCTGCCGAAGCTGCGCGTCGGCGACACGAAATCCCGCGTATGCGCCGAACAGCAAGAGCGGCGCAACGATCGCGCATCCGAGCATGATCAGCAGGTACCACAACGGCCGAGACTTAGAGAGCACAGGCATCGTTCCGATCTGCAAGAGGATCCCGGCAGCGACGCAGAGCAGGCCAACGGCGGCCGGCAGCGTGGGCGAGCTGACCGACACCGAGCCGTAAAGCGTGTCGACTCCGGCCAGGTAGCCGAGCAGGGCGAACGCCGCGATGGCGCCGACGATGGTGGCAAGCATGGTCGCAGGAAGACGATACTGCTCGAAACGGCTGAGCGCGAGCGCGCCGCCCGCGAGCCCAAGTGCCAGCGCAACCACCTTTGCTAACCGGAATGAGAGCGGGCCTGGTCCGTCCACTGCAGTTCCCGCCGACAGCCAGGGGTCGATGCCAGGATCGACGTTGAGCAGGATCAGAACCAGGCCGACCGCAGCAACTGCGATTACGGCGAGGCCGACCGCGAACGCGAAGCGCGAGTCCTTACCGGGGTGCACGAGCGCGAGCCCAAGAGCTGCGAGGCACAAAGCTGCCGACGGTCTCATGGGGGGGAAGCTCGCGCCCCAGCTTGACAGCGGCGGCAGCCCGGCCGGCCCACCGACGAGCACCCCAGTGGCGATTATGACCGCGGCAAAGCCGACGGCTTGCCTCGCACGTTGTCTGTTTAGGCTGCTGGGCAGGTCTACAAACAGCGTCACGTCGGGCTCCAGACAGTCAAAACGACCAACTGTCAAACTGCTCCCGCGACGCTTGCAACATAAGTGCACCTGAGAAGAGGGGTAGGTGCCTGCAAAATATTTTCGTCCGAGCCGGATCAACCAGGTATGTGTGCAGGTCCGCAACGGTCAAGAACCCGTAAGGTCAAAAAAACCGGAACGCTCTAGAATCTCTCGGTTACCACTGCCAGGATGGGATTTCGATGACACCGTAGGTCGGCACGAAGGGGGACCGTCATGGATTGGGCACGCATGCTGGCCTACGTCACTGGGATGGTGGACCAAGAACTACTGGCGCGGAATCAATATTTGACCACCGAGAACCCCATTCTGAAAGCCCAGTTGAATGGACGCTTGAAGCTCTCGGACGCCGAGCGCTCCACGCTTAGTGAAATCGGGCATCGGCTTGGCCGCACGGCTCTCGCCGAGGTCGCAACTGTGGCCAAGCCCGACACCATCCTGGCCTGGTATCGCAAGCTGGTCGCCCACAAGT
>JASHYD010000087.1 GCA_030043175.1 Xanthobacteraceae bacterium
CAGATCCCCTGATCTCATGAAGTTTCAAGGAGTTTTCGCCGACACCAATTCGTAGATTAAACGCAGTTCAGTACCCGGGAATTGTGTCTCGGTGGCGTTGATCTCGGCGCAAAGATGTTTGAGCGCTTCGTCGGATGACATGCTGGCGAGCGGGTGGAGGCGAACGGTCAGGGTCTTGGCTTCTTGATCGGGAATGAGATCGGCCTCGGTGCTGTAGACCGCGCGCAGCAGACTGCGGGCATCATCATGGCGGCTCATCGTCTGCCGTACGATCTGCACCATGGCCGTCTCGGCTCGGTAGGCGATCATTTTGATCGTGTCCATGAGGTGCTTGCTTTGCGTGCTCAAGCGATCGAAGCGCGCGTCGGCGGGGAGATCTTTGTACGCAATGTGCCGTTGCGTGGCCTTGCGCCGAGCCTTGAGCTCATCGACTTCTTTGTTTAGCCGGGTGATGACTTCCTGCAGGTCGGATTTCTTCTGCGCATAGGCCGCGACTCTGGCGGGCTCAATCTCGCCATCGAGATTGATGGCACCGAACTCGGCAATTCTGCGGTTGAGAAGACCAACCTTCTTTCGCACCTCGCCGTCGAGTGCGCGGTGGGCGGGGTTCACCACCATGATGGTCTCGGGAACATTTTCGCTGCGATAGTCGACAAGGCCGTCGAGATTGAAGCTGTGGCGCATGTAGCGGAAGAAGTTCTCCTGAGACCATCGGCCAAACATGGCCGGCGCCAGCACCGCAGCCGGTGCCCGGTAGTCAGTGGACAAGAATGCCGTCTGATGCCCGCTCTCGCAGAGCTTGCGGAACTCACGCACCCACAAACCGTTGCTGAGCTTGGTGCCGCGCTCGGCAAGCCTGATCGTGAGCTGCTGCCCTGAGGTCATGTGTACCTCGGTTGCGATGAACTCATCCCTTGGCCAATCCTCGCGCGGATATTTGTGATAGGTCAGGCAGGCAATGCGCCGCTTCTTCATCTTCGCGAAGAACTCGGGGCTGTAGCCCTCCCGGTCAAACACAACGGTGAAGCGGTGCAGCAGAGGGTCGGCGTCGAGCTGTTCGGCGCCTGGCTGGTTGGGTATGTCCGCTTCGAGGCGTGGCACGATATCGCCCTCGAGCACCTGCAGCAGCCCGGGATCGACGGCCTGGCTCACCACGAAGAAGGGCTTGCCGTCCATGGCATTGACCCAATAGTCGGCGGTGGCACTCAGACACAGGCGTTCGCGTGCGACGTAGTGCTTGGGCAAAACCTTGGTCCTGCCGTGGTAGACGCGCACATGCCCATCGACGTAAAGAACCGCCGCCTCTTCGGGGGCTTCCAGCATCCACTCCTTGCACAGTGTTGAGCTCCAGGAAAACGCCTGTTCCTGGTCAGCCAAATGCTTGAGCTTGATGCGCAAGGTGCGCACTTCTGGAGCGCGGTCGAGGCCCAGCAATTTGCCCCATTCTCCCGGCGCGTAATAACGCAGGGCCTCGATCGACCTGAGCCGGCCCAGCGCCATGAAGGCCAGAAGCAGAAAGATGCTTGTGAGACCGTAAAAGCCAGCCGGCAGACGAAAGTACTTGGCAGAATGCCGCAACAGCCCGCTGACCAAAAGCGCCGGCAGAGCCAGCAGGACCCCGCCTTTCGGAATGTCGAGAGCGCAGGCAAAGCGCGGAGCGGCCTCCACCAGTTGCCCAAGGCTCGCCGCCAGCCGCTCCAGCGTTGCGGTCGCGCCCCGTCCCATCGGCGCGGCACAATCGGCTTCTGCCCGCTCGCTCTTGGTGCTGGGTGCCGATGGTTGTGCGCCGTTCAGCGAAGGCTGCGCGCGCGTTGCGTTCTTCTCCTCCACCGAACCGGAGGAAACCGCAGCGCCACTCTCGCTTGGGCTGTTCGCGGTTAGCGCGGCATCGCCAAGGAATTTTTTTTAACGGGCGTGCGGATCCTTCCCTCGCGCATCGCCTTCTGGATGGTGTTGAGCTTCAGTCCCAGCGTCTTGGCGATCTCTGCAGGAGTGGCCCCTCCCGCAAGACACCCCTCGATCTCATTCACCACTTCATCCACCAGCACCGCCGGACCGCGCGTCACGCGCGGAGCGTAGAATCCCTTCGGACCCTTCTCGCGGTAGGTCTTCACCGACCGCTTGACACTGATCGACGTCACCCCAAAAGCGCGGATGATATCGCTCTGCTTGACATGGCCCGTGACGCAGAACTGGCTGGTGATCATGCGAAAGGTGGCGATGTCGGTCTCCGCATGAGTGAACACGGGCATGTGGCCGTTGAAATAGGTGACCTGGCCGTCCTGCCTCTTGAACGCCAAGTGGTTCGTGATGTACGTGACCCCATCGGGGAAAATGGGTAGCTGCAGTTGGGGCATTGGCCCGACCTCGCGCCGCACGAGCGGCAAACACCGGGTATCCGCCGCACACCGGTCATTTCGCAGAATCCCAGCGATTCGGCCAAGTGCCCCGCTGCCGTTTCCGACCTTTCTTGTGCAAGATTCTGATGCGCCGAGCGATTTGCC
>JASHYD010000851.1 GCA_030043175.1 Xanthobacteraceae bacterium
CTACCATGACCGCATCACCGCGAACGGTGAACACATGGACCCCAACGCCATGACAGCCGCCCACAAGTCGCTCCCGATGGGCAGCAGGGTCACGGTCTTCAACAAGCGTAACGGCCGCTCTGTGACGGTGCGAATCAACGACCGTGGCCCATACGTGACCGGGCGCGTGATTGACCTCAGTCCGGGAGCAGCGCGCGTCCTGGGCGTCGATGGTCTTGGACAGGTGTCGCTGCAGGTCAATGGACGCCCAAGCTAATTAGACCGCAACAAGCTCGCGGAGAGCCCCGGACCCCTCGTCCCGGATGAGACACAGCCGCTCCCGGCAACCACCGGGGGCGGCATCCTTTTGCAGCTCGCGCCAGAGCCCGCCGTGCGTCTTTCCCAATCGGCTGTACCGGGCAGCCTCGCCCCGAAAGCGCAGACGGCCGCGCCTAACGGTCGCGCTCCTTCAATTCGTCCACCAAAAATCCTTCTTAAAGAAAGTTCACCCAACCGTGAAATCGCGTCGGCAGAGCCCAAGTCGGCAGCCCGGCGATACCACTCCCGCGCTTTGGCCGGGTCAGCGTGAGACTGGAAATTGGGGATGCCGATCCGTTTCAACTCTGTCGGATCGTAAGTCTCACCGAGAGCAAATGCGGCCTCCGGATCATCGAGTTCGGCCGCCCTGCTTAAAGACACCCGCGCCGACGCGAGATCGCCATGGGAGGGGAAGCCCCGAAAGGCGTGCCCCGCGCGAAACGGATTGCGGGAAGACTGGGAGTGCCGAGCCGCTCAGATCTCGGCGAAGGCGATGTCGGCCATCGACGTTCTGGACCATACGATGATCGAACTCCCCGAGGTCATAGAGAGCGGCATGCCAAGAAGAATGGCCAGCGAAAGCCCGGAACCACCGCGGGTCGCCTAGGCGCTCCCGCACAGCCGACCTCCGGCTGGGGGCGATTTCAACACTTGACGCGTTCCTCCGCCGTCATTTTCCTAGATGGTGATCGAAAAACCCCGCGATTTCTTCGAAGACCTCCTTACTCTCTGGAGCGGCCGGGTCGCGAAAATATTGAGCGTGAGCCATTCCTTCGAACACTTGCAGCACCGCCTCCACACCGGCAAGGCGCAGTTTGCGGTGCATACGCACGGTATTGCTGAGCAGAAGGTCGCGGGTTCCAGTAGTCAGAATGGTCGGCGGAAATCCATGCGCGTCGCCATAGATTGGGGATAGCAGCGGGTCCTTTAAGTCGCGGCCATTCGCATAGAGTGCAGCGCGCGCGTCACAACTCGCCCCATAGGCGATCAGGACATTGTCGAGGAGTGCGTTGGTTGCGAAGCTGTCGCCGCGCCCGGTGAGGTCGGACATGGGCGTGCCGGGGGCGATCGCGGCTGGGAGCGGGAGGTTTTCCTGCTTTGCCCGTAGTACCATCGACAAAGTTAGAGCACCACCTGCCGAAGAGCCGAAGATGGCAAGGTTGGTTGGAGGCACCATTTTGACGGCTGCCTTCCAAACCGTCATGGCATCGTCGATGGCAGCAGGATAGGGCGCCGTCGGCGGCATGCGATAATCGACGGAGATCACCTTGAAATGCCCGAACCCCGCCATGAATATCGCTTCGATGGTACCCGATTCGCCAGGGAACGATACGAAACAGCCGCCGTGAACATGAATGAGAAGGCGATTTTGATTTTCCGGTGGGATCGTCTCGGGCGTCACAATGAAGGCATGTACGCCATCGATGGTGGTTGACTCAGTCTTGACGTGTAATTGTTCGCGCAACGTGGGAAGAGTCTGAACGGCCGCCGCAGCCGCAGCATCGACCTGCGTTTTCCACTCCTCGGGTGTCTTAGGGAAATCGCGCCAATTGGGAGGGACGGGCACCGCAATCATTTTCTGCAGTTGCCGACTCACCGTATCCGGCACGGGTATGCTGCGGGCTGGCAATTCTCGCGGGTCAGCGGACTGAGCGCGGGCCTCAAGCGCTAAGAAGGCTCCTCGCCCAGGTACCGTCAGAAACGCAATGCTCATCGCGACAAACAAGAACCAGCCTTTCATAACCGCCTCCCTTCTCCGCAAACTGTTGGTGCGAGACGCACAAATCGGGCCACTTCGGCGAAGCTGCTACGGCCACCCCGAGGTGAACTCCCGCCGTCGCATCCTCGATCACACTCCGGCCGACCGACGGCACGGCCGAAAGCGGCCCACGACTCATAGCCTTGGCACTCAGAGCAGCCTTAATTCCAAGGACTCACTCCACTTTGATGTTAGCCGCCCGAATGACCCGGCCCCATTTTTCTGTATCTGCGGCAATCAGCTGCGCAAAGTCAGCGGAAGAACCTGAGAGGACCTCCACGCCTAGCTGAGCTAAACGTTCTCTTATTCCGGAATCGGCTAGCCCAAGGTTGATTTCCCTATTTAGCTTTGTCACGATCTCGGTGGGGGCATTTTTGGGCGCACCGACCCCCACCAGAGACTTGCCTCACAACCTTGCACAAATTCGCCGACCGTTGGTAGCTCGGGTAGCGCCACCGAGCGCGTCGGCGTCGTCACAGCGAGTGCACTGAGCTTGTCGGCCTTTATATACTCAAGTGATATATACTCAAGGGAAGGCGGCAAGTTGTCGAACATCACCTGCACCTGCCCGCCGATCATGTCAGTGAGTGCCGCGACCCAGCCGCGATATGGAACATGAACAAGATCGACGCCGGCCATTGACTTGAACAGTTCGCCCGATAAATGCAGGGATGAACCAACCCCGGAGGAGGCCATGTTGAGCTTCCGTGGAGTGGCTTTGGCGTATGCGATCAACTCTGGCGCAGTCTTCGCGGGCACCGACGGCTGACTTCCAAGACATTGGGCGCCCGCGCTAAGCTTGCGACGGGCGCAATGTCGCGCGGTAGACTGTACGGCAATTTGTTATAGAGGGTCGCATTAATCGCGGCAGGTGGGCCGAACATCACCAGCGTGTATCCATCGGCCGGGTCACGCACCACCGCCTCGGTGCCGATAATAGTGGCCACGCCCTGACGATTGTCCATGATAAACGGTTGTCCTAAACGCTCTGAGAGAAACTGCCCCATTAGGCGCGCGAGAATGTCCGGCAAGTCACTGGGCGCCATTGGGGATTAGCCAGCGAACGGGCCCTGATGGATAGGTCTGCGCCCTCGAGGCGCGTGGTGCCATTGGTGCCGCCACAGCGCCCGCTGCAAAATGCGGGAATTTCCGGCGTGGGATTTTCATGATGTTCCCCCCGCTTAAACGCGGTGCAGCTCGCACACGGCGCGTAAATGGGCCCGCCGATGAGGTATCGGAATTGATTTTCGGATTCCGCCGGAGGAACTAAAGCTGCCGACAAATTTACAGGACTTCCCACTGGCAGCTCGGAGACGAATCTACGTCGGCGCCGTCGCCTGACAACTAAAGGTGCAACTCACATTGAGCAATCAGTATAGCGCTCCACGTCAAAAACTTTACGTTAAGGCTATGAGATGGTCATACAATCATCAACAATACACGCCCGTGATGCGTCAGTTTGACAATTCTCCCAAGTAGGGAGCCGATCGCGGGAAGTTTTTCGACCAATTTTCTTTGCGAATCGTCAATCAGGAGGAGGGTGTAGCCGTCTGCGGCTGATTTCATAACAGCTTCGGTGCCAATACTGCCGCCCGCACCAGATCGGTTCTCTACGATGAATTGCGAGGCGCTCCGAAGGCCACTGTCCAATCAATCGCGCGACCAGATCGTTAATTCTGCCAGGCGCGTATGCCGAGTTCAGGTGCAATGGCCGTGATGGCTAGGCTTGCGCACGCGCGACGCGCGACAATGCGGCAACGCGACAGCACCCGCGGCAAGATGGAGAAATTGGCGCCGTAGCCGTCCTTGACCCGAACCGGACCTCGGATTGCGCGGCGCGGATATCAATCCCTATCGCTGGCGCAGGAAAAACTTGCGGCGTCCTTCGGCCGGCCGCCCATGTAACGCGGCCATTGCGGGTAGCGGCACAGGGGGCGCGAGGCCGTGACGGCAAACGGCGGTTTCGGGTCTTGCGCGACCTGGACGAGCGCGTGCGGAGCGATGCCCTCGTCGACCCAGTCGTCGATCTCAGCGAGCAGATCGATGCCGTGCGGCAGGGGCGCACCATCGACCGTACTGACGCCCGTCCCGGCATGGCTTGCACCGGGCGTCACATAGAAACGCATGAAGGAGTCAACGCTCGCTTGCCCGAGTTTCTCGACCACGCGCTGGTAATATTCGATGGCATTGAACGGGCTTATCGCCTGGTCTGCCATGTTCTCCTTGAGGATCAACTTGCCGCCGAGCCCAGCGTATCGCGACAAATCCGGATCAGTCGAATCCATCAGTGCCGAGATGTGCTCGATGCGGGCGCGAAAATCGTCCGGCCGGAATTGGCGCGGATCGAAATTGGGATCGGCAGCGATAAAATAGCGGACGAAGTTCGAGCCAAGATACCATATACGGCCCTGCTCTGCTGGCGAAGGTGACAAGGGAAACTTCGGCGCAGTCGTGCCCGTCATCCATAGCGACATGCTGCCCGGCTGGTCCTCGCCGCCATAGTTGAAGCCCGGATACGACGTGACTCCGTTGGCGAGGCGGAAGGAGAACGTATAGGGCGAGTGGATCGTCTCTACGGCAGCGATTTGCGCGTCGGTGAGGCAGTTGTCATTGCCGCGGCCGTCCTCGCACCGCAGCTTTTTCGGATCGAACGCAGTCCGGCATGTCGCGTAGCGACTAACGATACCGTCCGCGAGGGCATCCGCGGTATCGCAAGCGTCGAGCACAGCCTTGTGAAGTGTTTTCACCTTTGTTGGAGTGAGCCACCCGTCGCCCATCAGCGCGATGCTATTGCGTACCCCGGCGACCAACAGAGCAGTAAAATTGATCGCCGGCACGGCGCTGACAATGCCGTCGAAATCGGCCGGGAAGCGCTGCGCCATGGTGATACCTTCGCGCCCGCCTTCCGACCCGCCGTAGTAGTAGATGCGGCGCGGCGTCATGCCGTAATGGGCACGCACAATCGCAATCGCTGTGTCGCGCACCTTCTTGTAGGACGCATAAGCGTAGTTCTCCAGCGCCTCGGCGTTGAGCGCAAAGGCTTCTGGAAGCTTTGCGTTGTCATGGCCGGAATCGGTGCCCCAAGTAGCATAGCCGCGCGCCACAGGCACCGGCGTGTCGAGTCGCGCGTCGCGCAGCGGATCGAGGCCAGTGATAAGCACGCCATTGAAGCCGCCTCCGCCGTATTGCACCGCTTTGCCGTTCCATTGCTCCGGCAAGTTGACCTCGAAGCTGATCGGTGGCGCCGTCGGATCGAGAGGTGCGATCTCGCCCAGAACCTTGCAATAGGCGACGGTTGGCTCCGCTGCCGCAGGCGATGCTGGCAACCGCTCCACGGTGGTGGAGGCGATGCGCGCTGGCCCGCTCGGAAGCCCGATTAGCGCTGGCTCGATGTTGCGACCAGCGAGCGCCGGGCAGGGCGTGGCTCGTTGCGCCAATGCGACTGAGCCGGCGGGCACCATGCAAACAGCGGCAAGGGTGGCGTCGATCGCGCGCATAAATGTTGTACGTCGAGCCATCATTGTCCTCCCTTACAAATCGCACGGAACGTGCGTGCGCATGGAGAGCGGGCCACGGAACAGAAGCAATCGCAAAAACGTAGGTGAATGATGTTGCAACCCGGCCGGCCATGGCCTTTAGCTCCGTTAAAATTTACGGGGCGTCAATCACGTCCGGCCGGCAGCCGAGAATGAACGTTACACCAATTTCGGGCGTTTTCGAAAGAGCCGTAAATGGCAGCCATTAGCCCAAGTCTGCCGACTCGCGCCGGTGCACAAAATCTCTGAGAGACCGAGGACGTGCCGGTTAAGCGGCCGGCCCGGCCCTCCTTGACCCATAGGCGGCATCATCAATTATTGAAGCGTCGAGGTGACCCAAGCGCGACATCCCGTACAGCGCAAAACCAGGATGGGCGAGTCGTTCGCGTCCGGGGGCGGCACCGCGAGGCACTGGCATCAGCGTCGGCATTGGCTCGTAGTCGGGGGCTCTGCTCCGCCGGGCGTAGCGGTCCGGTAGATCGCGAAGGCCCGAGGTTTTTTCAGGAACCCACTCAATTCCGGTAGCCGTGCCTTTGCAGGATTTCTTGCACGCCCGTTCTCACGCCCTGCTGAAATTCCTGTACCTTGGGACGCACGCCGGTCAAGTGCTCGATCATCACCTTGGGCATCGTTTGCAGCGCTTTGGCGCCCGCCGAGGTTCGATAGAACGCGGTGATATCCCGGAGTTCCTGGGCGGTAAAATATTTCGCGTAGACCGCGGGCGCGTCCTTCATGGCCTCGGCACCGAACTGCGTTAGCCGATGTTCGAAATCGGCCCGCAGCTCCGACAGGGTCGCATCATCGATCTTCGATTTCAACGAATTCTCCAGAGGCGGCCAAAAGCTTGCAGTCAGCTCCCGACTGATCTGATTCACTGCATCCGCGGAGACGATCGATGCGAGTTCATTGGCAGCCTGCAATGCGTCCGCCGCATTCTGTGCGCGAACAGAGCCGATTCCAAACGTCAGGGCGACGAGCAAGACCGCGATGCGCATGAGAGTTCCCTCCTTGCCTGCGGGGCATAATGCCGTTGGTGGCCTATAAGGGACGTTCGGCCACGTCAGCACGATGGGCCGCCCCTGTGCCCGAACCGCGCAAGGCTTCCGGATAGTCGGACAAACCTGCACGCGAAGAAAACGACGCGGTTGACCCTCGCATGGGGGAGCTCCCGTTCTGAGTCCACCGTGCGAGTGGTCCGGTCGGCACGGCACTTATCGCGCCGAAAGCTGTCCGCACTTACAGTCCGAACACGAAGAGCATCGTCTGGTTACGCATTTCACGAAGTTCCGGCGTGTTGACCAGCGCGGCTTTGGCGTTTCCGCCAAGCCCGGTCAAGATTGCAACATATTGCTTGCCGCCGACCTCAAAGGTCATGGGCGGAGCGTTGAAGCCTGCGCCGACATTGACCTCCCAAAGCTGCTCAAGGCTGTTGTCGTCATACGCAGCGAACGATCCATCGACGAAGCCAGTGAAGAGGAGGCCGCCGGCCGTGGTGAGGGCCGCGCTGCGGTTTGGATACTGGCTATGTGTTTT
>JASHYD010000852.1 GCA_030043175.1 Xanthobacteraceae bacterium
AGGTGCCTCCCCAAACCGGCTCGCCGTCGCTGGTGAGAAACATGGTTAGCGGCCAGCCACCGCGCTCGCCGAGATGGTGCAGTGCGGACATGTAGATTTGATCGATATCGGGTCGCTCCTCGCGGTCCACTTTGATATTGACGAACAGCTCGTTCATGACCGCGGCGACCTGTTCATCTTCGAAACTTTCGTGGGCCATGACGTGGCACCAATGGCAGGCCGCGTAGCCAATCGATAGCAGGATTGGCTTCTTGGTTCGCTTAGCCTCTCGCAGGGCGTCCGCACTCCACGGCCACCAGTCGACCGGATTGGTCTTGTGCTGCAATAAGTAGGGGCTTGTCTCGTCGGCGAGACGGTTTTCACGCCGGTTGGAAGTGGCAGCTGTCATGGTTCGATTGGACCTTAAAGTCGGACCGATTCTAATGCCGGCCGCTTCCGGCTATGTCCAGACATAGTCCACCGGAGGAAACTTCCCAGGTGGCGTGTGGTCGACCGCCCAGATGTAAACGATCGGCAAGAAACTCGAAAACCCATCGGCATGTCCAACCAGCTTGATACCATCTTTGCACTGTCATCGGGGCGTCCGCCGGCCGCCATTGCGGTGGTGCGGGTTAGCGGTCCGCGCGCGCGGGATGCGATGGCGGCGCTGGGCGCACGGGTGCCGCAGCCGCGACTGGCGACGCTGGTGCGGCTCAAGCGTCGAGGGGGCGAGGGCCCTGCCGCAGTGGTCGAACCGATCGACGATGCAGTGATGTTGTGGTTCCCAGGTCCGCGCAGCGAAACCGGCGAAGATACGGTCGAATTCCACCTGCACGGGGGGCATGCCGTGGTTGCGGCAGTGCTCACGGCGCTGGGCGAAGTGGCAGGACTTCGTCCGGCAGGGCCAGGGGAGTTCACGCGGCGCGCTTTCGCCAATGGAAAACTCGACCTCACCAGAGTGGAGGGCTTGGCTGACCTGATTGGCGCGGAAACGGAAGCACAGCGGCGCCAGGCGTTTCGACAGCTCAAAGGCCTGTTAGGTGATCGGGCTGAGCAGTGGCGTCAAAGATTGACGCAATCGCTCGCATTGGTTGAGGCAATTATAGATTTCTCTGAAGAGGATGTTGTATCGGATAAATTGATGCAGCCCGCATTGGCGATCGCCAATGACCTCGACGGTGAGATTCGCGGGCTTTTGGCTGGCTCTCATCGCGGCGAGCGATTGAGGGAGGGACTGACGGTTGCGATTGCGGGTCCGGTGAACGTGGGAAAGTCAAGCATCGTGAACCGGTTGGCGAAGCGATCCGCCGCCATTGTGTCTCCCTATGCGGGGACCACGCGAGACATAATCGAAGTTCACCTCGATCTTGGGGGATATCCGGTCACCGTGCTTGACACCGCGGGAATGCGGGACACCAGCGATCCGGTCGAAGAGGAGGGGGTACGCCGTGCGCAGGCGCGCGCTCAAGCAGCCGATCTTGTGCTATGGGTTATGGACGCCGCGCTTGCAGATCAGCTGCCGCCGCCATCGGAGCTAGCGAGGCCGGGCGCTCCGCCACTTTGGCTACTGTTGAACAAGAGCGATTTAGCCGAATACAAAAGGCTGGAGCGCAGCTGTGGAACGACGAGCCTGAAATGCTACCGGGTCTCGGCGCTAACCGGGGAATCATTCGATGAGCTGGTGGAGGGGCTTGCCGAGTTTGCAAGGCGGTTCTTTTTCGAGGGTAGGGAATCGGGCTTGGTCACGCGGCAAAGGCACCGCGCCTTACTGGGGGAGTGTGCGGATGCACTGGCGCGAGCCTGCAGTCAAGGCGAGCCGGGGCGTGAGGACATCATCGCGGAGGAGCTTCGCGTTGCAGCGCGCGCATTGGGGCGATTGGTCGGGCGAGTAGATGTAGAGGATATTCTCGACGTGATTTTTCGCGATTTCTGTATCGGGAAATAGGATGTTTCACGTGAAACACAGCAGCCTCTCGCGGGGTCGACAGCCTCGAGACGGGATGGTCATTGCTGTTTGTTTGCGTAAGGGCGGAGTTTAAGGATCACATGGCAGCGGTTCCACCGGTCGGCATGCGGTACGATGTGATGGTGATAGGCGGCGGCCACGCCGGCTGTGAGGCTGCTTCTGCGGCGGCCCGGATGGGCGCGAATACGGCGCTGATTACCCATCGGTTCGATACTATCGGTGCGATGTCCTGTAATCCGGCTATCGGAGGCCTGGGGAAAGGACACCTGGTTCGGGAGATCGATGCCCTGGACGGGCTGATGGGCCGGGTCGCAGACCTCGGGGGGATCCAGTTTCGTGTGCTTAACCGCCGAAAGGGCCCGGCGGTGAGGGGGCCCCGCGCGCAGGCTGACCGCCGGCTTTATGCGGCGGCCATGCAGGAGGCGATTCGCAGCCATCCCAATCTCACCGTCATTGTCGGTGAGGCCGAAGATGTAGTGAGGGCCGATGGCAGGGTTGCGGGCGTCGCACTCGCCGACAGCCGGATTTATCGGGCCCAAGCGGTCGTTGTGACGACCGGAACGTTCCTTCGCGGGCTCATCCACATCGGCGATCAAACGACGCCGGCAGGGCGGGTTGGTGAGGCGCCGGCGGTCGGCCTCTCCGGCACCTTGGAACGAATCGGCTTGCGGCTAGGAAGGCTCAAGACCGGCACGCCGCCGCGGCTCGATGGCCGCACGATTGATTGGTCAGAGATCGAAATGCAGCCGGGGGACGATCCGCCCGAGCCGTTTTCGGTGCTGACCGGCAGGATCGCCAATCCGCAGATCCAGTGCGGCATCACCCGTACGACGCAGGCCACACACGCGATAATCCGCGCCAACGTGCTGCGTTCGCCGATGTATTCGGGACAAATCCAAAGTCGTGGGCCGCGCTATTGCCCGTCCATCGAGGACAAGATCGTGCGCTTTGGCGAGCGCGACGGACACCAAATATTCCTGGAACCAGAGGGTCTCGAGGACCCGATCGTCTATCCGAATGGCATCTCCACGTCGCTTCCGGCTGAGGTCCAGCAGGCCCTCGTCGCCACCATCCCCGGACTGGAGCGCGCGAGCATCACGCGTGCCGGCTACGCGATAGAATACGATTACGTCGACCCGCGGGAATTACATCCCACTCTGGAAACGAAGCGGCTGCGTGGTCTCTTCCTCGCGGGTCAGATCAACGGAACGACCGGATACGAAGAAGCGGCCGGACAGGGCCTGGTGGCCGGTCTCAATGCTGCCGCGTCCGTGCGGGGGTCTCCGGAGATCATCTTCGATCGGTCTCAATCCTATCTCGGAGTGATGATCGATGACCTCGTCACGCGGGGGGTGAGCGAACCGTACCGGATGTTCACGTCGCGGGCAGAGTATCGCCTGTCCTTGCGGGCGGATAATGCCGACCAGCGCCTCACCGAGATCGGGGTCGGGATCGGTTGCGTCGGGGAGGTGCGGCGAGACCTGCACCGCACCAAGATGGCCGCCCTTGTGGCGGCGCGCAACAGGGCTCGAAGTCTGACCGTGACACCCGGGGAGGCCGAACGGTTTGGCTTGGCGCTGAACCGCGACGGGCAACGAAGAAGCGCGTTCGAGCTTCTATCTTATCCGGATATCGGCTTTGCGGAGATCGTGCGGATATGGCCAGAACTTCGCGGCCTTGCGCCTGCCGTCGCCACTCAGCTCGAGATCGAAGCAAAATATGCAGTTTACTTGAACCGGCAAGCCGCCGAAGTGGCCGCATTCCAACGCGACGAGGCGATCGAAATCCCGGCTGCGATCGACTATGAGCTTGTGCCCGGCCTTTCCAACGAAGCGCGGCAAAAGCTTTCAGCGGTGCGGCCACGCACAATCGGCCAAGCAAGCCGCCTCGACGGGATCACGCCGGCAACCTTGGTGTTGTTGGCGGCGTTTGTGCGGCGGGGCCGTTTTGCGAGGATTGCTTGCGACAGATGACTGCGGCTTCAAGTCGGGAGCGCCGCGGGCGGTCGGCGGTGATGCGCAACTTTGGGCCGATTTGACGATTTGGATCCTCTGGCGATGAGCCGGATGCAC
>JASHYD010000853.1 GCA_030043175.1 Xanthobacteraceae bacterium
CCGGTTGAAGCGACCGACGGCATCCCTGATCACGATCGGGCGTATGATGATTGTGGCAACGCGCTAGCGAAAAGGACCCGGTTCGATTGAGAACCGCCGGAGACGAAGCGGTTCTCAAACTGCTGTCTTTCGCTGCAACGGCGGGTTGCGAGAACCCGTCCGGGGGTTTTCACGAATCCGCGCATTGCCTTGATGAAATTCACGAAATCGAACTTACGAGCCTTGAGGAGATCTTGCGCTGACGGTTGTCAGACACAAATCGATTCACAGTGAAAAGCTTCTCTGGAATGGTTGTTCCGGCAATATAATCTGAAGCTTCTGCGCCCGCGGTGGTGAAAGGTAGCGTACTATGGCGGACAATAACAGAAACGGCCTAAGCAATCGTGAGTCAAACGCTGGCCAAACAAAGCCGACCATTGTCACGATCGGAGCCTCCGCCGGTGGTGTAACCGCCTTGCAGCGGTTTTTCGAGGCGCTTCCCGAGCAGACAGGCGCTGCCTTCGTCGTGGTGGTGCATCTCGATCCGGATCACCGCAGTGAGCTGCCGCAGATTCTGGCGGGGCGAACCCGCATGCCGGTCATACAGGTCAATAAGACGGAAAAGTTGCAACCGGATCACGTCTATGTCATTCCGCCGGATCGTCGTGTTGAGTTGATTGACCACGAGATCTCTCCCTCGGAATTCGAGGAACCGCGCGGAAAGCGGGCCCCGATTGACGGGTTTTTGCGCTCGGCTACCGAACACGCGGGCGAGGGCTTTGCAATCATCCTGAGCGGCGCTGGCTCAGACGGGGCCATCGGTGTCCGTGCCGTCAAGGAGGCGGGCGGCATCATCCTGGTGCAAGACCCCGAGGAGGCCGAATATTCGTCCATGCCGCGGAGTGCGATCGCATCTGGCGTTGCGGATTTCATTCTCCCGGTGCGCGATCTCGCCACGCGGCTCGTCGAGCTGATTCGCATCAAGAGGACCGTCAAGCAACCTGAGGAACCGGAGGTTGACGAGGAGTTGCTCCGGCGCGTCCTCACTCATTTGCGGGTTCGGACGGGACATGATTTTTCCAAATACAAGCGCTCCACCGTACTCAGACGTCTCGCCCGCCGCATGCAGGTCACGCGGAGTGAAGACCTCTCGGCGTATTACGAGGTTCTGCGCGACAATGCCGATGAAGCCCAGGCCCTGCTGAGCGATCTTTTGATATCGGTTACCACTTTCTTTCGCGATCACGACGCCTTCGAAGCGCTCCGGACCCAGGTGCTGCCCGGCTTGTTCGAGGGAAGGGATCTGGACACAAAGATTCGTATCTGGGTGCCTGGCTGCGCAACCGGAGAGGAGGCCTATTCGATCGCGACCCTGCTGCAGGAGGAGGCCGCGAAGCACGAACTTCGCTCGCCCATCCAGGTCTTCGGGTCTGACCTCGATGCGCGGGCGCTCGCGATGGCACGGGAAGGCCGCTACCCAGCCTCGATCGAAGCCGACCTCAATGAGGAGCGCTTGCGGCGCTTCTTCAGCCGTGAAGGCGACGGATACCGGGTCCGCCAGGAGCTGCGTGATACGGTCCTGTTCGCGGTACACGACCTGCTCAAAGACCCGCCGTTCTCCCACGTCGACCTAATCTCCTGCCGCAACGTCCTGATCTACCTCGATCGAGACCTGCAGCAGCAGGTGTGCAGCACCTTTCATTACGCGCTCAATCCCGGTGGCTTTCTGCTGCTCGGCGCATCCGAGACCGCCGACAACCCACCCGGACTGTTCCGCACCATCGACCGCAGCGCCCGCATCTATAAGTCGATCGAGCCATCGGGCGACAAGCCGCGCCTTTTACCGCGTTTGCTCGGGGGCCCGGTCACCATCCGCGACCAGACCGCTCTCGTTGGGCGGCACGTGAGCCCGAGTCTCGCTCTCAGCGAGGCGGCGCTGCACCGTCGCGTCTTGGAAAAGGTAGCGCCTCCCAGCATTCTCGTTGACGACACGCACAGGGTCATACATCTATCCGAAAACGCCGGTCGATACCTTCAGCCTTCTGGAGGATCATTGAGCGGCGACGTTGTCGAGCTGGCGAGACCCGAGCTGCGGTTCGAGCTGCGGTCGGCTTTGCATCGTTTTCTTGAGCAGCGCCAGCCTACCTTGAGTTTGCCGATCATGGTGCGTTTCAATGGCGCGCCGCATCGGGTGCACCTCCAGGTCGCCGGAATAACTGACGCGACGGAAGCGACTCGCGCCCTGGTAATGTTCATCGAGGGCGAGGCCGTCGATGAAACTGTGATCTCGGCCGAGCCGGAGCAGGCGACCAATGAAATTGTGCGCCATCTGCGGCAGGAGCTGGAGCTCACCCAGTCCCGCCTGCGGACGGTGCGGGAGGAATCCGCTGCGGCCAATGAGGAGCTGCGCGCCGCCAATGAGGAACTGCAATCGATCAACGAAGAGTACCGCTCGACTTCCGAGGAGCTGGAAACCAGCAAGGAGGAGCTGCAATCAATCAACGAGGAACTACAAACCGTCAACACCGAGCTGAAGCTCAAGCTGGACGTGATTTCGCGGGCTAACAGCGACCTGCAAAACCTTTTGGCGGCGACCGATTTCGCTACGCTATTCTTGGATTCCGAGCTCCGCATAAAGCGATTCACCGACCGCGCAAGCGATATCTTCAGCGTCACACAAAGCGACGAAGGGCGGCCGATCACTAATTTTTCACATCAACTCGAATATGATGACCTGATCAACGACTGCAGGAAGGTGCTCTCCGACCTGGCACCCATTCGGCGGGAAATCCATAGCCGCACTAATCTGTGGTACGACATGCGCATGCGTCCGTACCGGACCGTCGAAAACAAGATCGATGGCGTCGTCATCACATTTCTCGATATCACGGAGCGGCTTCACATGGAGCAGGCGCTGAGGAACAGTGCGCACCAGTTACTTCAGCAGAAACGCCTAGTAGACCTTGCTCGAGTGCCGATTTTCATGTGGGAGCCCGGCGGCGGCATTCTCGAATGGAATCGGGGCTGCGAGGAATTGTACGGCTACACACCGGAGGAGGCGATAGGCAAGCACAAGGAGGAGCTTCTCAAGACCGAGGTGCCGGGATCTTCCTTCGAAGAAGTGACAAACAAGTTGCGGGAGGCAGGGATTTGGACCGGCGAGCTCTTGCATCGAGCAAAGGATGGGCGAATTTTGACTGTCGAGGCCCTGATTCAAGTCGAATCGGTCGGCGGTCGCCAGCTCGCGCTCCAAAGTATTCGCGACATCACCGACCAAAAGCCGTTGCCGGAGGGCCAGCGTAAACCTGGAGCGACCTGATGCTCCTTGTGGCGGATCGGCGGCACGTCTTGGTGAAATGGAGGGTGACGCCGGGGGAGAGCCAGCGCATCATCGAATTCGTCTGGGAGGAGCACGGCGGTTCCCCCGCGCCAGAGCCAATCCGCCAGGGCTTGGGAAATGCACTGATCGAAGGCGCGATCCCGGACGCAGCGGCCCGCCGAGAATTTCATGTCGATAGTTTAGTTTGCATGATCCAAGTTGCATATTGCATTATGAGCGGCCAAAAATCGGACCACCAGTCGCAGTGATCAGGTGGTCGAGTGCGAGATCGTTTCGAAGAAGGTGGATAGCCGTTTTTCGAGCCCAGCAAGACGATTGCAGTGCTGGGCCGCCGCGTGTTCGCGGCCGGGCCGGTGCCGCAGACCATCGACTGCGTTCACCGCACCACGGCCGAGTACTCGGCGCGGCGTGGCTTGCGCAGGCGGTCCGCGCCGGCCTCCCGATTGGACGCGTGATCGCGCTGATGGGCGTGGACGGGCATCCGGCGCCAGAGCTGCGCGGATTGCCATTCGCCGTTGCGCGGTGGCGCCAGATAAGCGGAGAGATGCGCCAACCGGGCCTTGATCCCGGGGTTGAGACGCGGTTCCATCTCTTTGCACAAAGGCCGATTGGCAGGGAGGGGACAAAATGAACGCAAACAAATTTGCGGTCGGGCTGTGCGGGCTCGCCATCTGGACTTCGGCGCCGGCCTACAGCCAGCAGGCGACGATTGCTCCAAACGACAATCCGAAGCGGGTGCTGGTCGGGCGGCTCGATCTGGAGCGCTACAAGGCCACGCTCAGGGGGCTCGGCCAGTACGGCGACCGGCAGCAGGGCACCGACCGCAATCGGGCCGCGGTCGATTGGATCGAGGCGCAGCTGCGCAGCTATGGCTGCGCCCCCGAGCGGATCAAATACGTCTACAATTCGCCCGGGCTGTCGCGGGATGAGCAGATCGTGGCACACCCTCCCGGCACGCCGGTCGGTAGCGGTGAGATCGTCATGGGACTCGGCGGCGCGCGGATCAGGGGCATGACGTTGCCGGTCGTCCCCAACAACAATCCGGGGGCGCAGACCGATCCAATACTGCGCGCCCTCAACGAGGGGCCCTCGACCCCCGGGCCGCGCGAGGAAGTCTACTGCACCAAGGTCGGCTCAACGCGGCCGGACGAGATGTATATCGTGGGCGCTCACATGGATGGACGCGGCTTCGGGGAGGCGACCGATGATAACGGC
>JASHYD010000854.1 GCA_030043175.1 Xanthobacteraceae bacterium
CGAGCTGAATCCTCAGGAAAACTTGTGGGACGAAATTCGCGAAAAAATCTTCAAGAACTACGCCCTCAAATCCATGGATGAGGTCTATGCAAAGCTTGAGGACGCCGCACTCTACATCGAGCGCAATCCGGCACTCGTCAAATCCATCACGTCGTTCCCCTATATCGCAAAGTCACTCTGATTTGGAAACGGTATTATATTAGTCTAAATGGGAGGGCCGGCGCAGGGGGCAGGCGCTACGAAGAAAGAATATAACCTGATCCTCAAAAGTCGGGCTTCTCCGCTATCGGCGTCGGGGCTCTCTTTGTTGGATGGTTCCAATCGTACCCGCTAGCATTTTCGGCACAGACGTATTCTAGCCACTGCCCCATCGGCATCAGCGGTGGCCAATAGATCATGCTTGCCGACCAGGGAGACGTGAAAACGCCGTCATCTTCGACCCTGAATTCCAGCTCCAACCCTTTGCCCTGATAGTTGGGATCGCGTGCAATGCCATTGTCTGACGTTGCCAAAGGCGTGTTATCTTTTTCATTGCGTTCTTCGATCGCTTTCGCGGTTTTATGCTCCAACAACCGATAACGCTCCACCACATGCAGCGCTAAGGTGTGCGGTGTGCCGAGCCGATCGACCATAGCGTATAGACCGGTTGCGCCGAATGGCCCGACCTTTATCCCTACTGTATCGATTACCAGCGTGTCGCCTTCGTAATGTCCCACGGAATCGCCATTCCAAGATGGTGTGACGTGCGCGGGGTGAGGTTGGGTCAGGCGCACCTGACGAACCTCATAAGTGTCGGAATAAAGGATCGTGATCTTGTCAGGCTGTTGGATATTTGCATTGCGACATTTTCCAGAATTAAAGGCACGCCATTAGGCCAACATTCAGTGCGTGGGCCAGGAGCGTGAATGCCCTTCGATTCAAGCTCCCCATGCCTTCTCACTATTTCTGCCGCTTCCGGGTTCAAAATTAATTTGGTATACTCACCAGCAAAGGGAGTACCAGCAGGTCTACCATCAGGTCCGCGATTCTTCATCACCACGGGTCCAGGACCGGTGAGCGGACGTCCGAAACCCGGAAAGATACTCGTGCCCAAATGCCTTGGAAATCGGGAGTGGCTGCTTCCGCCGGAACGATCAATAGCATCGTTGCAAAAAGCGTGTAAATTCTGAGCATTGGAATTCTCCACTTAAGGACGGTGGGGCGGCGGCTACGCTAGGTAGCGCAATGAGGGCGGTCACCTAGCCAGCCGACGCCACCCGGTGAGTTATTCCACCCTTTCGAACGCCACTGTTGCCACATATTCCCTCGCGGCCAGGGAAGGAATTTTCAGAACAGCCGTCTTGATCATCAGTTGATAGTTCCTCCCTTTGCGAATTGCGGGGAATGTTATCCCAGGTTCCTGGGATGGTAGCCGGGGGAGCGACCCCGGCCCCTCGGCCTAACAGTGGGCGGCCGACTTGACCGCACATGTGGGGAGCGACCCCGTGCATCAAGGATTCGTACCGGCCCTAAGGTCGGACCAAGCAAACGGTCGCTGGCGTTACCTGCCACCCACCGTCCCTTCACTTCCTCTTGTTAGGACCTGCTTGTTAGGACCTGCGCAGGTTTGCGTCGAGCGCAGGGTCCACGATGATCAATCTGGTCGCACCCACGCGGATCACTCTCCCTTTGCTTAAACAGTGGGCGGGAGCGGCCGCCCCGCAAAAATCATTCACTTTTTGATGTTGACCACGCTATCGACGTAGGCGATGGAATTCGTATCCGCATTCGGCGTGACGATCGGTGCTCCATTTGCCTCCCAAGTTCCATCCCCTTTGGCCCCTGCATATCGACCCTTACCGCCGATCACGATGAAGGTGCCGCTTCTCTTGGAGCCCAGCTGTCCGGTGTATGTAGCCCACAACTCCGAGCTGTCACTGAAAGTAAGAACAAGGTGGCCATCAGCTGACCCGGCACCATTAACGGTATCTGTCATGCCAAATACCTGGCTTGTGCCCGTGCTGCCATCTGGGAAAAAGACAATCCCCGGTAAGCGAAAGAGGCTTAGGGTATGACCGTCCCCGACTTGCAAGGTTTGCATTGATGCGACGTGCTGCACCTGACGCCATTTCAACGTTTCGTCAGCAAATGCGCCGGTCGAATTACGCTCACCGCCACGGTCGCCAATAATAAAGACCTCATGTTTCACTCCCTTTTGTTTGTCGTAAGCCAGAAGGTGGCGGTTTTTACTTGCCGATCGAGTACTCGATGTCGGTCTGGCTCTCGTTGAAGCCGGTTTTGAAATCAAAGTTCGCGGATGTTCGGACGATCCCCTGCATCCCAGCAAACTTTCCGGTGCCACCTGTGATGTATCCAACCTGTGTAGCGGCAAGCTTCTCAGTGTTCCTTTGCACAACTCCAGCAGTTTGGGCGAAGAACTTATCGCCGTTCTCCATCACATACACGAGGTAGAGCGGGTCTGGACCATTCCCATCGTGGTAGTCCGCAACGCCACGAGCCCACCCCTCGACAACCTTAACCCCATTGATGACAGGAGCGTTGGTAAGGAAGGTGTAGTGAAGCTCGAAAACTCGAACTATGTGGTTGGGAACATCTCCTACGTCAATATTGAGTTGTTGCGTGTATTTGGTGTTTTCAGCTGGAACCTTGATGGAAACGTGCTGTTTCTCTTGGGCTAGCGCATTGCCTGCCGGAAGTGGCAGGCAAAGAAGTGCGGCCGTAACTAACGTGGGTCGCATTTTCATGACGGGTCCTCCTTCTGCAAATTGGACCGAATGTTAAGCTTTAAGCTGTCATTGGTATGGTAGCTTGGTCAATGCAAACACCTGCGCCGCGCGCAGACAAATCGGGGCGCGGCAACAACACTGCTTTGCGTCGGTTCATTTGCTGATCGAGTACTCGATTTCGTACTGACCGTCCCCTAGGACACCGCCTGGTCTCGGATCGAAGTTGATGACTTGTCGAACACGCCCTGGATTCCCGCGAGCTTCCCCGTGCCGCCTGTGATATGCCCGACACCCGTACCCGTAATCTCGAACTGGTCAGTGCAATAATAGCTGCGTTTCGGACAAAGAACTTATCCCCGTTCTCCGCAACAAACACAAAGTAGTTTGTGCCGCTTCCATTGCCATCGATAATGTCAGTAGTGCCACGTTGCCATAGCTCCGCAAGCTTGAGCCCGCTGATGGCGGGAGCGTTATTGGGGAGCGTTGCGCGAGCTTCGAACACCCGCACGATATGGTTGGGCGCGTCGCCGACGTCGACATTTTGTGAGACAATGTATTTGGCATTTTCAGCAGGAATCTTGAAGGAAACCTGTTGCTTCTGTTGGCCAAGCGCATTGGCTGCCACCAGGCAAAGCAGTGCGGCCGTGACTAAGGTAAATCGCATTTTCATGATGGTTCTCCCTCTGATGATCAATCCGGATAATGCAATTCACGATCACTATCTGGTGGCAGTCGGTGGAGTATATGTAGTGGTTGTGGCCTTCGCCTTCTCCATTGCGGCCTTGAACTCCTCTGCCGTCATGAGGGGAATGCTCTCCACTTTGGCGAAGTTGCCCGTCGATCGCAGCATCAAAATCATTGCTTCCTGGGCCGTTGCGTTCGGAAGTTCTCCGATCGAGATGCCATCATATTCACCGTTCGTTGTAAAAAAATAAGTGGTTCCCGGCCTTGCACCGAACGATTCGGCCAGTTTCCTCGCCGCTGCTCCGCGATCTTGTGGGTTCTCGGTCAGGGCTTTGACCGCCTGATTGGTGTATTTGAAAAGAATTGCATACCGCTGCATAGTGGTTGACTGTTGTGCCATCGCAGGCAACGCCAATGCAGTCGTGATGGCCGAGGCAATCAAAAGCGAGTGAACTCTCATTTGTATTCTCCTTCGAGCTAAGCCGTCGTTCCTAACGTCTCTTCGACACGTCCTGTGGAGGTTCAGCTAGGTCATTCCGGTCGAAATCCGATCATCGGCATGTGGGATGCCGAGTGCTAATAAGTAGTTGACTGTCCGAAAGGTCGTGCGAATTGCAGGCTAAAGACCGTCAAAAAAACGGTCGCTGAGAGTGAAAATGCTTGCCGATGGCAACTTTGCTATCCATTCGAGTGGGCGATACCGGCTTATCCCCAGAGGACAGCAATGATAATGCTACGTCGCTAAGGTAGGATTGTAAATTCCGATGTTATCTTGACGTATTAACTTTTGTTAATGTGCGCGCTTGCGCGAGCCTTGTTCTCCTGACGTGCGCACTGTCGCCTTATCTTGGCGGTTGCCTCCCCCGTGTCAGCCAGCCCTCTGCCCCCACGTCCGCGTCGGCAACGCTATAAAGCTGCGATTGGACGATGGCCTGGTAAGCGTCGCGACTTTTTCAAACGCTCGCTTGCGCGTCTTGGGCAAGAAGCGCGATCAAAGGTAGTAGGCAGTAGTTTCCTTGCACCGGAGTCCGCGTCGAAAAAAAATTCTGAAACGCGCATTATTCAAAAAAATAGGTAAATTAGGAAGAGACTTGCTTATTCCGTTATCTAAAACTTCGCCCGAGAGGGTCAGAGAGGACCCACCGAAGATTGACCGAGCTGTTTGACATTTCCCTCCGCCACACCACGTCTGACGCGCCCGCGAAAGGTCGGGACGCGTGTTCCAGACCTCCCACCCATGTGGCGGATCGGTAAAGCAGCCCGGCGGCCATTTGCGGCCATCTGGCGCGGCAGATGAAACCCGGCGCTCTCCGTGACGACTGCCACGGCAATTTTTCCCGACCCAAGAACGGCATTAAATCTGGGACCGGACGATTAGCCGTAAGCGTCGTGGAGGATCTGACGGAGCAATGATCCGACGAAATAAACGTCATACCCCCTTCCATCAGGCAGTATGGCTGCCCCTTTTTTTAAACGCTCGCTTGCGAGTCCTGGGCAAAGTGAGCATCGTCCCATAGGTTTGAAAAATGACGCACCAGTGACCGCCTTAAGCGTCCGAGGCGGTATCCCAATCACACACAATTTAGGATTTGCGGAGGCCCCCATCGCAAGGGCGAAATTACCCGCGGCGATCTCAAGCGGAAATTGCCTCGGTTGCAGACAGTTCCGCAGTTCGTGGCGCTCCCCTCCGAAAAGGTGCGGGACTCCGTGGACCGTGAGGTGATATTTTGCGCTGCCGGTGTCCTATCGGCGTCGCCGCTGACTTACTTCATGCGCCGAGATCACAGCGACCTCGTGGTGTTCTGCTTTGCCAATCCAGAAGACGCGGAGGCCTTTGCCAAGCGCTTCGGTGGGGAGAGGTTGCCTGAGATTCCGCGATCATCCTGAAAACAAGCGGGGCGACCCGAAGGCCGCCCCTTGATTGTCGCCGAGTGAATCACTCGATCGCATCAGTTAGTGGCGAAACAGTAAAGCCTGCCAGCGCCCCCGGTGTTGATGAGCGCCTGCTTGCTGCACCCCTGGCTCATATGCGCCGAATTCCACGAGGTGTTCTGGCCGCCCGACCGGTCGGTGTGGCCGAGCATGGCGCGCGCGCGATCCACTGGAGCGTTCGCGTTCTGCTGCGGCAGCGTCATGGCGTCCGAGGTCCAGTTGTTGCAGGTGTGATCGTAGCCGTCGGTGAACGCCCGGCCTTGGGAGTCCGAACCGGTCATGGCGTCGTGCTGATTGCCGCCGGGAGGAGACCCTACCCCTGGAATCTCGTTGCCCTTGACGTCGAGGGCGGTTGCGCGCTGGACGTTGTTGCGGTCGCGTTGCTGGTCGCCGTGCAGATCGGCGACGTTGCTGGCGATGAGCTGGCCCTTGACGTTGTACCAGGGTCCGGTGCCGATGCGATCGCGCGCATTGATACGCGGCTGGTTGCCACGCTGTTCCTGGCTGAGATACGCGTGCCAAGTACGCGTGGCGGCTTGGCCGCCCAACGCCTGGGCCTGGCTCTGGCAAAGCTGGTCGGCGCCCGCGAGCCCGCCAAGGTTGCCCGTCCCGGACGGGTTCTCGGCAACGAAGAAGGAAGCGGCCTGGGGCTGCAGCTGCGCCGGCTGCTGAGCCTGTGCCAACATAGCCGCCGATCCCAGAAGTGCTGTGGCAACGGTGGTAACAACGATCGTTCTCGTCACTGTGATTTCTCCCGGTTATTCCCCTTTTTAAGGGCGCAACCCTTAACATTCATGCCTGCCGCCTGCAATGCGCAGTTTGCCTGAAGTGCGCAGCCGCTCCGCCGGTGGCCAGCCTTCCACGAATCTATTTCATCTATTTCTAGCGAGGATCCGGCATCGCAAATGCAGGGCGGCTCGTCTTCCACGCCGATTCCCGTTACGGGCGAGGCCGAGACACTGCTCTCCATCTGACGGTATTCAAACCCCTCGTCATCTCGTGTAGGCCGGCGCAGGGGAGCGATCCGTGAAATGGACAGCTGCGATAGTCGTGGCGATCGGCGTGAGTGGTCTTTGCGCTCTTGCCGAGCCCCCGCGCCGTGCCGCGGCAGCTGCGACGGAGGAGCGCGTCAAGGTGGTGATCCAGGCCGCGACTCCAGGGATGCGCTACGATGATCCGTGGCTGCGAGCGATCATCATCGCCCCACGCCTCTACGGTTCGATGACGGCGACGCTATACGGCGCACCTGATTTCACCGCGCTGCGAATGTTGATGGACAAGCCGACCATCGCCGTTGTCATGTCCTTCTCAGACGAACCCTATCCGGGTATCATGATGACGCATGTCGCAGCTCCGGCGTAAGGTTGAGCCGCGCCTTTGACTGCCTCGAACGTCATCGGGGGCGCGTTGAAACCGGTCCCGACATTGATCGCGGCAGCGATCTAACGGAGGAAGCATGTCATCGCACGCGCACCGATGATCGGGTTCCAGCACGATATTGACGACATCATCCTGGGCGTGCAGGCAGCCAACGCTGGGCTACGAAAAATCACGGAGCTGGTCAGCGCGTGTCGGCAATGCACGATCGAGAAGGAGGCGATTAATGGCAAAGCCAAGCAAGCCGCCTCCTGGAAGCCCCAACATAAAATCCGATGACAAGACCATCAAAACGATCCGCGCGGAGGCAGACGGTTTGGCCGAAGAGGCGCGCATCATGGCGGAGCATACCGATGAACGCGCCAAGGAGGCTAACGAACGATCGCGCAAAGCGAGCCAGCGATTGCGTCGCTTGAGAAAGCGGGAGAGCTACGAGGACTGAACCGCTGATCCAGGCCTCTGCGCAGACGACCGAACGACGGCGTCACGGCAGGGGAAGGTATGGAACATTACCGTCGGCTTGGATCAGCCGAGATATTCTTCTGCCCGCATTTATTGCGGGTGGGGGGCCTGCAATGCCGGATCCTAAGCTGCTCGCGATAGCCCAAGAATTGCGAGACCGCGCCGAGGAAGCGCGGACCAAAGCCGAGAGCTTTCGCGATCCCGACACCAAACGTCTTATGCGCCAAGTCGCTGCGACCTATGAGGAAGTGGCCCGGCGGCTCGAAAAGGAGGCGACCGACGCAGACAAGGCTTAACGGGCCGGGATGATCGGCCCTTCGCGTGAAATCACGAAGCCGCGCTAAGGCTGCCCATGTCAGCGTGCCTAGCCGCGCCGCACCTGCCGCGGCCGGATCGGAACAATGCGCGGACGCCCACGGCTCGGCGGCGGACTCGAACTAATCGCAGTCGTCCGGCCCGCTTCCACGGAGTCGTTGCTCCGCCCGCCGCGCCAAAAGCTCATAGTCAGCTACAATGGTTTTTAGCATGCGCTTTGTCTCGGGATGAATATAGCGCTCGGCGAGGACTCGAATCTCTTCGGCCCGATCACGCCAGAATTGGGGATTGGTCAGGAGGTCGGAGGTCATCTCGTCCCTCTGCATCTGCCGGCGACGCATTTCAGGCTCTTGCGCGACCTCCCGGACTGAACTTACCTAGCTCCCGGCTGGCGAAGCGGTTGCCGGTGATTGGGCGATGACGTTATCGCGCCGCAACGCGCGCCCGCAACCGGCGCAATGCCCCAAAGAAAAGGCGGCGCCAGATCCTTGGCGCGCGGGGGGGGAGATGCCAAGCCATCGAGGCGCCGCAGTCACAATGCTAGTTCGGGTCGCTTTCTAGGGCGATCCTAGTCGTCAATCCGACAAAGCTACATTGGTTCTCTTCCGCGAACGGGTCACGGTAACTTGATTCCGCGTTTCCGCCCGCCAAGTCGATGCTCTCTAGGCAGTCGCGGATTCTATGCCGTCCGCACGGGCGTGTCGATCCACATCAACGTCCGACTTTCGTCACCGCGAATGATGACGCACGGTGCCATCCTTCGCCCCGGCGCATGCGTTGCAGCCGCTGCGGTAAAGCTGGGGGCGGCTGCCGTCCCCATTTGTTTGCGGACCGCCGACTTCAAATCTGAAGGCATGACGGTGGTCGGCAGCGCCGAAATGGGAACCGCAGTTCTGCAGGAGTTGGATCGATTGGCGGCCTGATGGAGCATGTTTTGATGGCGATTGGGATCCACCAGCGGAGGGGATCATCTGAAGGAGTGCGGCAGGGTGGTCGCCGAATTGCGGCGGGCACGGCGCGCAGGGCGCCCCACCCTTTGCACGCCAAGCGAAATTCACTCTACTGGCAGAACCCCGGCAAATCGAGACAAGTCGGGAACGGCGACCGGTCGTGAATGAATGGCCCAACGGCGTTGTTCATGAACAACGTGGAATTCCTCATGGGGGCGAACCCATATTCGACATCCGGCTGGGCGTAATCTAGGTCATGCTCGCGGCGGGCCTTGGTCTCGGTACCCGGATCGAGATAAGACCGCTTGCGTACCGTAACCGTGGCAGGCGGCCGCGGCGCTGTCGCCACACGAGGGG
>JASHYD010000855.1 GCA_030043175.1 Xanthobacteraceae bacterium
CCCGAAACTCAGCTCGGCGCTCGCTTTGCGAATCGTTTCGTCGAGGCGAGACCGTAATGCATCGCTATCGGCCGAGAACATCGTGCGCGAGATCACCTCCAGCGTCAGCGTAACCATCTCGCGGGCGATATCGATCTCTGCATTCTCACCTTTCGCGTCCCAGGCCTCGAGCCGCGCCTGAGCGGCCTCGGTGATGACCGGCGCGTAGGACGCGATACTGCGATAATCGAATGAAGGCGACATCACGCGACGGTGGGCGCGCCACTTGTCGCCCTCGCTGCTGAGCAGCCCCTCGCCGAAGGCAGTGCTGAGTATGCGGACGTCGAGCGCGGTCTTCGGGTAGTTCGCGACGTTGTCGAGCAGGACGCGCTTGATGCCGGCGGGATCGCTCACGAGGAGTTGCTTGCCGAACACGCTTTTTGCCTCCCAGATGGGTTGTTCGTAAGCCGTCACAGGAATCGCGGCGAGCGGATTGTCCTTCATCGCGCGGAGCGCGGCAAAAAAGGAAAGCGATTTTGCTGGCGCTTTACGGCCCGGCAAGTTCGGAGCGGGCGCCGCTCGGTCTACCGCGACCGGTCGCTTCTCCATCACTTCCAGCTAGGCCATGCGTGAGCCTCCACACCACCCAATCACGCCCGTTCTGATAATGTCACAGTGACTTGATTGCCCATCTCAGCCGACTTGTGCGTTGCACAAAGTCGTCTGGTATCACAGGTACAGGAGACGTGCCGGTCGAGCGACCCGGCACAGCGTTGAAAGATCGTGGCGGCGATCGCAAGCCGGTCCCAGGTGTCACCTCGCCGCCGCTTCTGAGTTCGCAGCCGTGCAGTTCATCGCGAGCGCGACGGGCGCAAGCACCGACACCGTCGCCCAGGCGGCGATCCTGACGACCGCCGCCATCCCCGATGTGCTCGCGGTGCTCCTGCTTGTGGCTGCCGGATATCTCGCGCCGCAGGCACGTGTGGTCCGTTGGCGGATATAGTGCGGCGACGCAAGATGCCGCGCCCACCGCTGCGCCCGGCGCCGGCTCTCAGGGCGGCATCGGCAGCGTGACGATGCTCGTCCATGGCCCCACCAAGTGATAGCGTCCCTTCGGACGGCCGTTCACGGGATGCGCAAGTCACCGGCAATCCGGGGCGGCCTGCGCGCCCTTTTCCATTTCGGCGCCGGTGCGGTGATGGGCGGCAAGAGCGCCTACGACTGAATGCCGTCAAACCGCGGCCTCGAATGTGCCTTGCGACCACCGCGGGAAAGGCGCATTGTATTCAGCTCGGTGCACGCCGAGCGCTCCGCCAACGGGACTTGCCACCATCAGCCCCTGGCGGACCGCATTAGTCCACAACCTTGCAGTTCCGAAGTCGTTTACGATCGCGCTGAATCTCCTCCCGCCACGAAGCCCCTGCATTTTCCGAGCTCCTGACGCGCGACAGCCGCGCAGAGCGAGACGTTATGTAGGCTGGCCTCAGGCTTGTCGAGACGCAGTTCGGCGTTGCCGGCTTCCCGCCGCAATGGCAAGGAGGCAAACGAGATGCCGGTCCACATTCCACGGCCCGATAGCAGGCTTGCCGTCACGTTCTGCCGAGACGCAGAACCCCCGCAGACGATGATCGCGTGCGACGGCCCGAACGCTTGGGGACACGCGATCGCTCTTATCACCCAGCACGAAGAGCTGCAGCCCGGCGACACGCTGACGGTCAGTTCGCTTGCGGAGAGCGATTTGGTGGCCTTCGGCCCCTTTCTGGGAGGTGCGCCATGAGCCGCAACGCGTCCCCCATGATGTTGCACGACATCGTTCTGTTCCTTGAACGGATCGAGCGTCACTCACGCGCAACAAACATGCCAGCGGTCTTGCGTGCCGATCTTGCGTTGGCTGTACGTCTGATCGAGGCGTTGATCGTTAAGGCCAACATCAAGGATTGGCTGCTGGATATTTCCAACGAAGCGTTTGGCCGGCGAGGAGGTCGTGAGAGAGCTAGCCGCTGATATCGTTGTCGTGGTCGGTCCCGCGGCGGTCGTCTACTAACTGGTCGGCGATCCGTGGATCTCGGCGACCTGGAGCATCGTCGGCCTCACCGCCAGATGGTATCGGCGCCGCTGGCAGAAACCGCCTTATGGCGGTGATGACTCCCGCTCTTGACTGGTGGGCCCCGGGCTCCGTTCGGTGGCGAACGGCGAACAACACCGCATTGGCAATCGAGCCGCGCCGGATCTCATGGTGGCGGCGTGAAGGGGCCAAGGGATTCTTGAAGAAACAAGTGGAGGATTACACCAGTATGAAGCTCTAACGGGCGCCGGAGGATGAAGCAATAACGAGGCAGACAAAAATGTACGATGCAAAATTCGTATGGACGGCGTTCGGTGCCGGCATCGTTATCGGCATCGGGCTCGGCAAGGGTGGAGAAATGGTCCAAGGGTTCGCCGCTATCGTCGCGGTAGGGGTGGCGCTGAACTTGGCCGTTAGCGTCATTGATCGCGTGCTCGAGTGGCACCATTGGCGCCGGATAACCAAGGATGAAACGGTGTCCGTTCTCAGGCGCACGTGGATCACCTCGAAGGCCAGCGCAAAAGGTGGTCGAGGACGACCTGGCCCCTAATGGAACCCTATCGCATAGCGCGACACGGAACGCGGTGACTCGCTACTCAAAGCCCGCCGTTGCGGCCGGCACCAGCACTCAGGGTGGCGGCGTGACGCCGGCGGCAGCTCGTCGAGTTGCTGTCATCCGGTTTGTCACCCGACGCCGCATGGTTGGCCGCTCGCAACGTATCGAACGAAATGGAAGCTCGATACGGTCGCTGTGTGCGGCATTGACTGTTCTCGAAAAACCCGATCTCCGAGAGCAGCTCAAGCCACTTGCCGCCCGAGGTTTCGTAGTGGGCGAAGCCGGTGATATTCCCGCCTGGCTGGTTGAGCGCCGCGACGAGGCCGCTGCCGACAGGATCGGCCACGCCCGCCAAGACGATCGGGATTGTCCGCGCCTCCTGCTTGATCGCCTCGGTCGCCAGACCGTCCATGTTTGCGAGTACATGGGCGGTCGCATTCAGCTTTACTGCTCGACAAAAGATCTGATATTCGCCGCAGTTTCCGCTCCCTTTGGTTATCAAATGGATCGGCACTCTTAAACCAAGGTGACGAGATTGACAGCAGCCAGATCGCCGAAACCGAGGCTCCCTTGCTAATCGCTGCTGCACACCAGATTTCCGAAAAGACTGGAGAGGACAGGAGAGTCAGCTAATCGGCGAAGCAACTCATCAGCTGCGTCGCGCTCCCCTCCGGAGCGAAGTTCGAACTCCAGAGCAAATTGCCGAGTAACTTCGGGCAGATTATTGCCTGTAAGCAAAAGTCGAATTGCCCGGTGCAAGAGTGGGGATTCTGTCAGCCCACCTACCTCCGCGAGCAGCGACGCTGTCCAGTTCGCTACGAGATCCGCTGGTTCGCTATCCAGATATCTGGCTTTCACCAGCGCGAAAATATCGGTGACAGACAAGCGGTTCATGATAAACGCCAAGAGGAGGCGACGGTCACAATCGAAGACCCGCTGATGAAGTGAAGCCAAACGACTTATACGATATCCATCCTCGACAAATCCCGTAAGGCCTTCGCCGAGACTTCCCTGCCTACCTGCAGCGCTCGACGCCAAATCTAGCGCCTGACGCAAACTGAGATTAAACCGTCGCAGATAAAGGAGGACTCGTATCGCCGATTCGAGATCAAGCGAAAGGAGCAGCTCCGATGCGGTCTTCTGAAAATGCTCCGCGTCTGTCTGACGAACAAGACTTAATAACTGACACTTTCTGTAAATTATATCATCTTCAAAAAAGGGATCGATCGCATAACAAGGCCAATGATAAGTCATTTGGGGCTGTGCACGGGAATCTCTATGTGTTCGTACAAGTAGGGTAGCAGAAGGCCGTTTAAGATGGAACAAGGCATGTGCACCTTGACGACCAGAAATGATTGCTTCCACATCCCCCCGCTCGAGAATTTTGGCGTGCTTTTTTACGATCTCTCCCACCGAGAGGCGGCTATTTACGAGTGTTTTCGGTTTGAATTCGTACTGGACATGAAGACTCGATCCGCTGAGAACAGAGAAAGCACCCGAGAAGCTATGTTCGTGGATTGATGTATCCGCATCAACCCAAAACAGGACGGCGATATAGAATCGCGAGTTGCGAAAGAATGTGACCGGAGGCTGGCCGAAGCTTGCCGGCAAATCGATCTGCGGAACTGTAATAGCCCCAGTAAGCCCCTCGCGGATAACGTCGCGAGCGCTATAGCGTTCGTGCAGACGTTCCTCAAGCAACACTTGCTGAGCGATGTCTGAAAACGCGTCGTCGTGATACTGAGCGTTACACCAGGCATCCTCGATGCGCCGCGCGGCGGTTGTAATCTCGCTCGCAAACCTGATCTGTATTTGATCCTCATCACGTAACGCGACGGAAGATACCATAATTGCCCTCCTCGCCTGGGTCAGATCGCCGCACGCGGCCCGATTTATGGGCACTGCACATGCGCTGTCGCGGATTCGTTTGAGAAAAGTGCTCCCTCATGCCCCAATCGGCAGTGTCTCCAGTTTCCGGCGATACTGCGAGTCCACGAGTCCATGTGTGTGGTAAAATTACGGGTCCCAGCTGTTGGCCAAGGACGAACGATGCTGCTTGTCGGCATTGACATCTCGCCAGAGATTAAGTGCACGGGGCCTCACAATGGGCGGCCAGGATGAAGCCAGTATAGTGGATTTCTGCGAACATCCAGAGAGCGTCGACGGTGGGAAGGAAATCAGCATCCATCAGTTCCGCAGCGGTACCCTTGGGTCGGCAGTTTTTCGGGAGCAGCAAACCAAAGCGCCCATCGGCCCGCTGCTGATCAAGCACCCAGCGCATTGCGGCAAGACAAGGCGCTGAGTCGGTTAAACGAAGATACGCACATGTACGCAATAGCACGCAGGTGGCCGAAAGATCCCAGTCTGTGGCGTATGAACAAGAGAGCCTCGGGAGGACCTCAGACAAATTCTTGGCATTGCAATTCAGTGGACGGGTCCCAAATGAGGTAATACGTAGAAGCATTCCACAGACGCTCAGGAGCTCAGCCCGTCCATTCTGTACGAGCGACCCGATTGATGGCATCTCTACATCAACCGACTTTGGAAGAGGTGGAGACCTATCACTGAGATCAAAAAACAGATTAAACTTGCTCTCAAACACTCCTGGAGGAACCTCCAGTTTTCTACAAGAGTGGTAATAGTCATTAAGGTTGGGATGGGAGATCCCCCACCTAGCCAACAGTCGCCGGAGTGAAAGCGCAATAACCGGGTCCCCCCCGTAATGCTGGAACCCCCCAAGTTGAGCAGCAAATTGTCGAAGCTGGGTTTGAATGACAGCCGTGGAGCAGGTACTGTCCAACACAAGGCTCGCACAGATCCCAAACAGCCGTTGAATGCACGCCTCGGTGGCGTTCGAGTCGAAGGGAACGCTCGCAAGCCAACCGCGTGCTCTTGCAGCTTGCCTCCTATGAAGCGTCGGCTTCCGAATCATGGCGTTTTGTTCTGTGTAGATAGGCCCTACATAAAAACATTGCGACAAGTGTAGTATGGTAGCAGTTGTCAAAACTTACTTTGCGGTTCGGCTGGGTCAAATTCATAAACTGCGGACCAGGAACAGCCCCGTCATCGCGCTGCGCTTTAAGTAGAGCATCAAATGCGGTTTGAAACAGCGGCGTATCCCATTGATCGAGAGCAACAAGATTAAGCAAAAGTTCACCTGAGAGGTCCCAATCACGCTTCCGCCAATAGTGTATCAGCAACGTTCCGACCAAGTCGGTCGCCCTGTGTCGGTCGGCGAGGGACATATTGACTGGAGGACCGCAGATGTCCGTCACATAGAACAGCGTATGAGTGATCGAATATGCCTCTGGGACGGACAAATAGATTGGATTTTGGCCCCGCCCGAAAGATGTTGCTCGGAAGGTCGCGCCAAGGGTGGGAGGCTTGGCCCTAAGTCCTGCTTTCCATAGCCGGTGTTGTGAGCCTAGTTCTTGGAACGGTGTTTTCTCCATTATGCGCGGGTAGCCATTGAGACGGACATAGGAAATGGCTTCCTCGAAGGAGGGAAATCGCTCCCCTGCGGCACGAAGCGCTAAGTAACCAGTCGCATAATGCGGATAATTGCAGGGAAGCCTCCGGAGCCAGTGTGCGAGAGTCAAGTCGTCGAAAAGATCCACGAGAAAATGCTTTACTAACGCCAGCTCTCGTTGCATATGTGGTCGCCAGCGAGCCGTGTATCCGTAGAACATAGCAAGCTCAGTGGGCGCCTTCATTTGAGCAGCAACTTGTAGATCGCGTGGTGCCAACAGGTCTAGGTGCCGAGTTATCCAGTTAATTCCACTAATAAGCGAAGTTAGGGCTCGGTAGGATACGTCTCTTTCGATCATCTCGTGCTTATTAGGGGAAATCATAAAGACAGTACCCCAGGATGTGAGGAATTCGACGGATTGCCGAGCTATTCTGAGGGTATCAGATGTGTACCTAGCAGTTTGTCGGACTTGGCCCCATCGAGAGATTATCTTAGTCTTTGAATTTGCTCATATTTTAGCCTCAAGACTGGAAATATCAATCAATGAGTTATCGGCCTAGTCGAGACGCTACAACCTGCTCAAGATAAACCAGTAAAAGCTGGCTTCTGATCGATGTCCAAGGCGGCTCCCGTTAGTGGACCAGGGCCTAAATCGGTGTGGGGGGCGGGGGGGACGGGGGGACACCTGGTCCCGGCCCAGACGGGGGCGAAGGTTGTGGATGAGGAGGGGGTTCAGGATGAATTATAAAAAACCAATGACTTTTGTTAAATATCACCATATCAGGCTCTATATTCGTTAGTCCGCTCCTCGACAATTCTTCGAGCAGCCTTTGCTTTTCTTCATCCTGACTAAGGTTATCCACGTCTTTCAAAATGCCTGACGAGTCTAGTGCCTTCAGGATTTTCCTGATCTCATCTTCGCTAGGTTCACGGGGCCCGCTGCTGCTCGGCATGGCACTCCTCCCAATGGTGATGAATCAAGTTGCGAAACACAGCAAAGTGGCTCCTTTCTGTAAAGCATGTCAAGACCGTTCCAGAGAACCTCGTCGGCGCTGCGCCGGCCCTCTGTCGCCAGCAGACCCGCGCAATAATCCCGAAATGGCTTCTCTCGATCGGCATAGTCGGGCGATGCGGCTGCAGATGCCCCAGAACCGTTCTATGGCGGCGGCCAGCATGATGAGAAACCAGCATAATGAGAAACCAGCATAATGAGAAACATGACGAGAAATTGACCGTCGCAACGCCCCTACCGCGGCCGCCAAGCATCCAGCGAATGGTGATATCCGCGGCAAGATATATGATACCGGAAAGAACCGGTGTTCCTCAATGCATGTTCGTCATAGGTGTTCCTTACAGCCTGTGTCGCCGGGAGAAACACACGCGCCTAATATGGAGGCAAATTTGAAATCGGGAACTTTTCCGTCGGATATCAGTAAAATCTAGTCTGCAAATTTGGGAAGCAGCGCCAACCATCGCGCAACAGGGTCACTTGAGGGGTTTGCAAGAGGATGCGTTATAGCCGAGCGGAAATGACGTGGCACCCATGCGCAAGATCGCCTTGCGTCGCACGAGGAACCTTGCGACAGTTAAGGCGCCAATGCAGGTATTGCGATAGGCCTCCATGGGATCAGAGGATCACCGCGCAAAAGTCCATCGCTCGGCCGCGGTCCACGCGGGGCGCCGCACTCATCGTAGATGGGCAGAAGCGAGGGTTCGACTTGCTTTATGCGATTGCCGCGGTGGGCTCCTCAGCTGTGAGGGACTATGTTGCGGGATAGCATGGCGGGCACCCGCGCCCCACCGACGCGAATTAAGGGAAGCCTTCGTCAGAGACGCCGAACAGTCTTTGCATGAAGCACGGCGCCGGGAGCAGCACCTGCTTCACGGCATCACGGGGCTTGAAGAAGAGAGGGTTAGAGGCCCGGAGGTCGAAAAGCTTTTTTCAGGGGGGAAAGATTGACGGACGGCCAACAGACGATCGTCGCTATGCTTGTCGTGATTGCGCTCGGTGGCGTGGTGTGGTGAATCATGATCGAGGAGATTTTAAAAGTTTTTCAGGGGGTACGTGTAGGGGCGAGCGGTGTCGGTGACTTGTGGTCTTTTGCGAGATTTCGGGCACGTCGAACCGCAAAGAGGTGAGCCGGTCGCAGATTTGCGTCGCCAAGTTCAAATTGACGACGGCTACCGGATGCGCTCCGCCAAGAATATTCCAACCAAATAGCCGAGCTGAATAGCCGGCCCAACTATCACTATAGCCAAGACGATCGACCAAAAACTGTAACCCCGGGCAATTCCGACTATTAGCGCAAATATCACGGCCAAGGCGATCGCAGGCACCAGAACCCAAACCTTGAATCGCAGACCGAGTGCAATACCCACTACTAAGCCGATAATTGCCAACGAAAGTGC
>JASHYD010000856.1 GCA_030043175.1 Xanthobacteraceae bacterium
CGGAATCAGTCAAGATCGGATGCGGCCAACTGATGAATTTGTGCAGCCCGCCGAGTTGCGCGATGAGTTCGGCGCCGGGCCGCAGCATCAGGTGATAAGTGTTGCCGAGCACGATCTCGGCGCCGGATGCCTTGACGTCGCGCCAGTGTACTCCCTTCATGGCGCCCTGCGTGCCGACGGGCATGAAGGCAGGTGTGCGCACGATGCCGCGGGGTGTGGCGATCGCACCCGTGCGGGCCGCGCCGTCGACCGCATCCACTCGAAAGAATATGGTCATTCTCAGTTCCGGAACAGGAGACAGGCGTCGCCATAGGAATAGAAGCGATAGCCTTTTTCGACCGCATGCGCATAGGCGCGTTTCATGGTGTCGAGCCCGGAAAATGCCGCCACCAGCATGAATAGCGTCGAGCGCGGCAGGTGGAAATTGGTCAGCAGTACGTCGACCACGCGGAAACGGTAGCCCGGCGCGATGAACAGCGACGTGTCGCCCGAAAACGGCGCAATGACGCCGTCCTCGCGTGCCGCGCTTTCGAGCAGGCGCAGCGACGTGCTGCCGACTGCAACGATGCGCGTTCGACCCGCCGCATTGAGCGCCTTTGCCACCGTGTTTGCGACCTGCCCCCACTCGGCATGCATCTTGTGGCCCGCGATGTCGTCCACCTTGACGGGCAGAAACGTCCCGGCGCCGACATGAAGCGTCACCGTGTGAACGCCGATGCCGCGCGCCGCTAACTCGCCCATGAGTTGTTTGGTGAAGTGCAGCCCGGCGGTCGGTGCCGCCACCGAGCCATCGTCCCGCGCGAACATGGTCTGATAATCGGCGCGGTCGCGCGCATCAGGCGCCCGGCGCGACGCGATATAAGGCGGCAACGGCACCTCTCCGTGCTCCGCAATGGCCTCGTCGAGCACCGGCCCGTGAAATGCGAACGCGAGGGTCACCTCACCTGCCTCGCCCTTTGCCTCAACGGTGGCCTCGAGCTGGCCGAGAAAGCAGACATTGCTCTCCCGCTGCTCCTCCCCGAACCGGACCATGTCGCCCGGCTTGAGCTTGCGGGCTGGCCTGACCAGCGCCCGCCAACGCGAGCCGTCAAGCCGCTTGATCAGCGTCGCCTCGATCCGCGGCTCGCTCGCGGCACCGATGCGTCGACCGGAAAGCTGCGCCGGAATCACCTTCGTGTCATTCACGACAACCTGGTCGCCCGGCTGCAAAAGGTGCGGCAGATCGCGGATGACGTGGTCTTCGAGCACGGCGGCGGCGCCCGGCGCTCCGGGCCGAACGACGAGAAGCCGCGCGCAGTCGCGCGGGCTCGCCGGCCGCAACGCAATGCGATCAGGCGGTAGATCGAAGTCGAAGAGATCGGTGCGCATGGGACTTTCACAAGATCGGCGAGGTATCAAACATACCGACCGAATTGCCGCCGGAAGATGCCGGCTCCGATCCGGGAATCGAGTCGCCCATTTGTCACAGACCCAACAGACAATCCGACGCTTCTATAATCCAAGCGCCAAGCGAGATACCGCCGCTCGATTTCATGAGCCAAGTGTCCTTCGTCGGACGCACGAAGTTCCTCATAACGCCGCGCTGCCCTTGGTATCGCTGAAGGTTGAGCGCGTGCCTAAACGCCTGACGTAATCAAGCCCAACTACGCGTCATGATACGCTCCAGCGAGCCGTACATCCAGGAACAATGAGAACGCGCGCACCGCAATTCTGCATCCCGCCACGTGGACTGATGGGGTGAGGGGCGCCCGGTGGAGCGCCTTCAACCCGCGATGTCTGTGGCAAATCCCGCCGCATGCGGCAGCCAGAGAGCCCGCATCCGGTTGGCCGGAGGCGCCCAGGAGATCGCTCAAAACCTGCCTCGCCCGATTGTCGTCATCGAGGGTGGCAAAGCCATATTGTTAATCGGAACCCCACCGCATTATCGGAAACCCACAGCGGGCCGCCCGGGACGCGCCACGAGTGTCTGCAGATTTGATCCATCGGCCGGACACCTTCTGCACGTTCGACACCGCGCCCGGTGCGGGCGTACGCCGCCGCGCCCGCCGAGCCGGCTGCGAGCACAGGGGGAGCCCAGCCGCGATAGCGAGGAACGCAGGTACCCAATTCCGTCGGCATCTGCTCTCCTTTGATTGCGGAGCATACGGCCGTGGACGGCCAATGCATCATTCCCGGGAGGCCACCTCGAAGCCGGATGGTAGCGGCCTGTTTAATCCGTTGTTTGCGGGTCAGCTGGCCTGGGATCTCGGCGGCGGATTTGGGTTCACCTACACGCTCGGCGGCTTTGCTGGCGTGCGGCCAAGCGACGTGAATTTGCCGACCTCGTTTGATTCGGCTTCGCTCAATCAACAGTTTGCGCTGAGCTACACAGCCAACGGTTGGAATCTGACGGCAAACACGATCTGGGGCATCCAAGCCCAAGCGGTCACCGCCACGCTAAATCCTGACTTCATCAACGTCGACCTGACAGCGACCAAAAAGTTCGGCAAGTGGGAATTAGGCGCAGTCGGCTTTGGTTCATCCGATCTGAGTTCACCGATTCCGACCTACCAAAGACAAAGCCAGTTCGCGCTGGGCGGCCTCGTCGGCTACGACTTCGGTACGCTGGTCCTGCAAGCCTTTCTCACGAGAGATGTCGTTGAGCACAACTATGGCGGCTACGACACCCGCCTATGGGGACGCGTCGTCATTCCGCTCGGAAATCCGTTTGTCGCAGCGGCCCCGGCACCGGCAGGACCCATGTACCTGAAATAGTAAACGGGCGCTCCAGATGCGGGCGCTCAATCTCGCCGCCGCCACGGTTACCATCCCGCTGCTTCTTGTAGACGAGAGCGGGAGCAAGCTTTGTTGGGGCCAAGGAGAGGCCACCGACCGCGAATGAAGGCAGGCAAGCGGTGGCTCTTTTGGAGCCTCGCTTGCCGAGTCAACCGTGACCCTCCACTCCATCAGTGAGCGGCCTCAGCGGCGGTTTTGGTTTCGGCAATGGGCTCGTCAGTCTTCAAAACGTGTTGGGAGCCGGCAACAAACGCATTCGCGGGATCGTCGTATTTGCTCGATGGAGCGCCTGTACCCGCATCAGGGCCTTTGTTCGCCCTTCGAGATGAACCTGGCCCCCTCATCACTGGCGCCGGCATCCGCAGCCAGCAAAATCTGTGCGCGCTTGAGCCTGCGCGCCGCGTGCCGGCCGCCGCTCAGGAGACCCTTTGAGTTCATCGTGTTCGATTTGGCTGAGTTCGACCCGATAACGTATGTTCATCCGTGCCCCCTGCTCGCTGGAGGCACGGACGAACAACTCAATCGGATGGCCGGAGTGAGTCCTTCCGCAAAAACCTTCACGCCCAAGCATGGGCAATACTTGGCGTACATCCATCTGTACACCCGCCTAACATCGCCGGCCGCCGGCGGAACCCGACATCCTGCAATATTTTGGCGTTACACCGCCCTCAGTTCACCAAACGGTGCTGACGCTCGAACGTGGAGGCTTCATCAGACGGCGACCGGGCGCCGCTCGCAGTATCGAAGTCCTCGTCGATCCGAAACACTTGCAAGAGTTGCTGTGATATTCGGATTCAACACGTCATAATCACTGTGACGAGATACTCGGGCGAATCAGCTGCTCGCTAGATGCTCGCAGGCCCCTGCGAGCGCTTACCCTCCGATCGCCTGCCGGCCCTCGGTCGTGATCCGGATACGCTCAATGTCGATCGTCAAGCCTCGCAGCACGGTCTTGGTCTCAGTCACGACCGTCGCGAGTCCCGCCAGCACAAGGCCGCCGAGCGTTTCGACCGAGAAGCCGTGCGCTATGACGAGCACTTCCTCGCTGACACCGCGCGGAGCGTCGGCCAGCATTTTCAGGGCGCGGCGTTGTTCGCGACTGAGACGCATCGACACCAAATCTCTTGCGAGGTGGATCGTGGCCACGTGCAGAGTTCTCGCATAGAGAACAAGGCTGATCAGGCATTCCGCGGGTCGAAAGCTGGCGATATGATATTACGAGAGTGTTGCAATTGGGACACCTACGGCTGACCAAGTTGGACGTCCCAAAGAAGGCATAGGCCAACGTAATTCACTGTATTTGAAGATCCAATACATAGTTTATTTTGATCAGTTGATAGATTTCACAAACTTTTTTCGCCCCTTTGTGTGATCGCCAACAACTCCAATGTCCAATTTATCTGACCATCGACGGCTTTCTCGACTCAGAATGTCGCCCAGATTGCGGCACGGCGGGCCTTGATGACCTCACAAAGTCCAAAGTCCATTCATTTTCCGCGAACTGAAATTCGACAAGCGCCTTTCCACTCCAAAAGGTCGCAAGATTGGCGGCGCCCCGCCTTTTCGCGGTCTTGCAAGCTCCAATGTCTATTCATCTTCTAACCGCCGAAAGATCTCGAGAAACGGAAATGTCGCCAGATTGCCGTACCGTACTTCTTGTTTAGCCTCACAAAAAATCCACTGTCAAAACTAACAATTCTAACAGAGTCGACGGGATGTCAGCTGACTTGGCCAGGGTACCGCATCGCGTTTTTGCGAGGGGCAAAATGTCAAAGTAGTGCCGAGGGCCGTCGCATAGCCATCAGGATTCGCCGCTCACTGGCGAATGGCGAGAGGTGGGTGCTGGAATATCTCACTCAGATGTTGGGGGGTCCATAATGACAAAACGGAGCTGGTGCCGTGCGAGCATGGTGACCATGATGTTGGCAGCCACTGCTCCGTCGCAGCCGGCATTCGCAAAAGCGCAGGATGGAGTCGGCTTCATTCCGCCTCATCACCTCGCTCAGAATATTACGACGGCCGGCACGCCAGGGGTTGCTGGGAAGGCGGTGGCGACCCAGGAGACAGCGGCGAGCGAGTTGGTGCGCGTGCAGCCGGCTGCGATGCGGAGCACTGCGGCGTTACCGGCTGCGGTGGGCCCATTCGAGCGGCTGGCGGCATTGATCAAGCGGCCGATCCCGACGACCCACAGCGGTGTCACTGGAGCCGGCGAGCAAGATGGTTCTGAAAACCTCAACGGTGAACGGTCGTGATTACCAACATAGGCACACCGGCGGGCGTTATCGTCATGGCTGCGCTGCTTGCAGCGTGCGCGCCTTCGGGCTCGACCGTCCCGACCTCAATGTCGCATCACAGCATGGCGCGGTCGGCGGCCTCGGCACACGAATCGGCCTCGAATTCGTCAGCGAGATCGAAGCTGGCGTCGGCGTCGACCTCGG
>JASHYD010000857.1 GCA_030043175.1 Xanthobacteraceae bacterium
GGCAGCGACCGCCCAAGCACAGGCCGAGGCAACCAAGTCCGCCCAACGGGCCGGTATCGACTACAAGCACCGCGCGCAGCCCAGCGCATACCTGGGACGCAAGCCGTCCTACGACCGCGCTACATTCGACCGCATCAAGCTTGCTCTCGACAGCGCCAGCCCCTGTCCGTTCGGGTGGCCAAACGTCTCCTGCTAGTTCCCGAAGATGGTATGGCTACGCGGCGCGGGGCTAAGGTTCGATCGCCGCGAAGTCTACCTTCACGTCAAGGCGCAGAGAAGGTTCCTCGCCCAGCGTGTGGCGGGTCATGGTGAACGATACGATTGCACCGATCAGCGCGAGTGCGCCGGCAAGCATGAACGCAGAGGCGAAGCTGCCGGTCGCACTGACGATGTAGCCGGTAACGATCGGCGGGAGCAGGCCCAACGTATTGCCGCCAAACACCATAAAAGCGAATGCACGTCCACTATCGGCTCGTGAGCGCAACAGGTCGTTGCACAGCGCCGCGTTGGTCGCGGTGGCCGTATTGGAGAAACTCACCGGGAAGATGGTCAGGATGATGACAAGGGTGAGCGATTCCACGAATGGGATCGCCATGCCGATCGCGTAGAGCAACAGGCATGCCACCACGATAATGCGCCGCGCGCCCTGGTGCATCGTCCGGTGGGTCAATATTCGATCGCCAATCCAGTTGGTCAGGATCATCATCGCGGCACCGATCAGGTAAGGTATGGAGGTAAACAGGCCGGACTTCACGATGGAGAGTCCGCGTGCGGTCTGCAGATAATCAGGCAGCCAACTGAGGTAGAGATAAAACGAATAGACGGCTGTTCCTTGCGAAATGGCGAGCCCCCACATCGACGGCGAGCGCAGCAGGCCACGATAGCCGACGCCACCGGTGGGCATCACTTCACCTGCGTGGCGTTCGGTGAGGATGCGCTGGCGCTCTGGTTCGGGAATCCAACGGGTCTTCTCTGGTGTGGACACGAGCGCTGCCCAAACGACGACCCAGACGAGGCCCACGGCACCGGTGACGAAGAATGAGACAGGCCACGATGTCGCAGCGATGAGCCACGCCACGAGAGGCGCGCTGAGCGCAGGCCCCAGCAGCGTTCCCGCTTGGATGCAGCCGACGGCGATGCCACGCTCGGTGTAGGGTCCCCAGTCGCGCACGGCGCGGTAGCTAACCGGGAAGGTCGGTGCCTCGCCGGTGTGCGGTCGAGTAGGGTGTAGAGGTGCTCCTGCTTTCGGGTGGGGCATCGTCGCCAAAGATGACCCGCCCCGACAGTTGAAAGCTATATTGTGGTGAAGTACCTCGGCGACGTGCAGAGGCAAGCACCATGATCCTTGAAAGCGTTATCACCTGCCCGCATTGCGGAACCGCAAAATCGGAAACCATGCCGACCGATGCCTGCCAGTTCTTCTACAAATGTATCGGTTGCGGCGCGACCATGCGTCCGAAGCAAGGCGATTGCTGCGTGTTCTGCTCTTATGGCTCGGTGCCGTGCCCGCCGATTCAAGGAGAGGGTTCTGGCAAGACCGGAGCCTGCTGTACGTGAGACTGCGGAAATGCCAACGCTCCCCTTGCTTGCAGCAGGACCTGCGGATCGATTTTCGCCGGGGGCCTTTGGAACCCCAAGGGTTGCGCTGGTCCGTAGGGCGTAGGTGCAACGGGCAAGGGCCTGGCGTTGGCTGTCGCCGGCTGCACCTAGCAGCCTCTTATTTTGAGGGCGCGTTCTTCGCGCCGTCGATCGACTTCAGGAACTCGACGATCAACTGGGTTACTTCGCGCGGTGCTTCCTGCTCGGTCCAATGCCCCCACGCCTGGGAGCAGGACCTTTTTCCAAAGAGTTCAGCTGGCGGCCAGCGGGAACAGGACGAGAGGGCGCTGATGCCGAGCTGGTCGCCAACGTCATTCGTCGTGAAAACTCGGCGAGACATCTCCGCTCAACAGCGCGAGCAGTCTGTCAGCGAACCGATTTCCAAGCGGCCCCAGGGACTCTCAAAACGCGTCCTGAGTCATTTCGTCTATGGCGAGTCGCTGGCGGTCGGGACTCGCATTTGTTGTGTGGTAGGCGGCCGGCCCGATAGTACCCACAGCCGCGACTTCAAAGATAAGTCAAAAAGGAGACCGGGCGGTCCGCTGCGAACGTCCCTCAGCTAGGGAGGGCACCCCGATGGAGTTTCTGGCAGATAGGTTTGAGGTCTTCGGTGTCACGCTCCAATTCTGGATGCCGATAATCGTCGGCGCGGCGGCGCTGTACATTTTGTATCTATGGAAGCGTGGTCAATTGAATTACGACGATTCCCGCGCGCCCACACGCTTTGCTTAACGCCGCCGGGCTTCATACCCGCGGGCTGAGCCGCCTTTTTTGTGAGGCCAAATGTCTGGCGGCGTCGAGCTCAGTCCTCTTTGGCTCCCGAAAACTTTAATACTCTCGCCCACTTGTCAGTTTCCATTTCCACAAAGCTCGCGAACGGGGCGGGACCGTAGAGTAACGGCGTCGTTCCCAACTCGGCAAGCCGCGCCTTGATTCTAGGGTCTGAGAGAACCGCGTTTGTTGCGTAACTGAGAATGCGGATAATTTCGTGGGGTGTGTCCTTTGGCGCCGCTAACCCCCACCAGCTTCCGGCCTGAAAACCAGGAACAAAGTCGCTCAGCACAGGCACGTTCGGCAGTACCGCCGAGCGGCTCGCTGTGGTGACAGCCAGCGCGCGAAGCTTGCCGTCTCGAATGTAGTCGATCGCCTGGGGTATCGTGTCGAACATGACCTGCACCCGACCGCCAAGCAAATCGATCAAAGCAGGTGCGCCGCCGCGATACGGCACGTGGACCATGTCGATTCCCGCCATCATCTTAAACAGCTCGCTGATCACATGAAGCGAGCTGCCGGTGCCGCCCGATGCATAACTGAGCTTACCCGGATTCGCTTTGGCATAGGCGATGAACTCAGGAACGGTATTCGCCGGCACCGCTGGGTTTATCTCCATGACATTGGGCACGCGCACCATGCCGGCAACCATCGCTAGATCCCGGACTGGGCTGAACCTGAGCTTTTGGTGCAGCGTCACATTGATGGCGTTAGCAGCGAGCACGACAAGAATTGTGTAGCCGTCTGGCGTCGCGCGCACGACCGCCTCGGTGGCGACGTCCCCAGAAGCGCCCGGCTTGTTTTCAACAATGAATTGCTGGCCTAAAAATTCCGATAGCGCTTGGGTGACGATGCGCGTCACGATATCCACGGATCCGCCTGGAGAAAGCCCAAGCACTACGCGCACCGGCCGGACCGGATAATCCTCAGCGAGGGCGACGTGCGGGAAAAGTGGGACCGAAACGACGGCCAT
>JASHYD010000858.1 GCA_030043175.1 Xanthobacteraceae bacterium
TCACCGCGGCGAGGATCGTGATGGGGACAAAATCGTCGGGTCGATAGGAGAGCTGCCGATAGAGACTCTGATTAATTGCCAGAGGTCCCGGTGGCGTGATGAGCAGCGTATGGCCATCGGGCTCGGCCTGCGCGGCGAGGTCGGCGCCGATGTTTCCGCCGGCCCCGGTCTTGTTCTCGACAACGATGGGTTGGCCCCATTTGGTGGTCAGCTTGTCGGCCGCGATGCGAGCGAGCACATCGTTGATGCCTCCGCCCGGGAACGGAACGACGAACCTGACGGGTTTAGCCGGAAATCCGGGCAAGACCTGGCTGCGCACCGGCAATGCGGTTGCGGCCAAAATCGCCAGCACGCCAAGCACTCTAACGCCAAAACTCATGCAACGCTCCAAGCTTGAGTTAACCAGGATACGCTTTGCATCGCTTCACGCAATCGCGCGAAAAGACGGAATCGACTACGGATCGTCCAGCATCGCCGGTCACGCCGCGGCGCCGCAACGGCTATGCGGTGTCCGCGGTTCCGCCGGCGGCTTGGGCCGGATATTGTAAGGCGGGTGAAGTGAACGCAGAGCCGAGAACTTCCGTGCCGTTCCGCAATTCTTGTTGTTCGTGGGTCATCTCTATATCACTTGCCGTCCCGGCTTTGTCTTTGACCTGCGACGCCCGGGCGCAGACCTATCCGGATCATCCCGTCAGGATCATTGTGCCGGTTGCTGTGGGCGGCGCCTACGATATCATTGGCCGCTTGCTCGCTAACAAGTTGACCGAGCAGACCGGCCAGACTTTCTTTGTCGAAAACCGCACCGGCGCCGGAACGCTGGTCGGCACTCAGGCGGCGGCAACCGCGCCTGCGGACGGCTACACACTGATGGTGGGGGGGCTTAGCAATATCGTATTCAATTTCGCGCTTTACCAGAGAGTACCTTACGAGCCTGACGATTTCGTGCCGGTGGCGGTTGTCTACACTTTTCCCTATGTGATGGCGGCCCGCCACGATCTGCCGCAAAGGGATCTTGCCGAGATCATCAGCTATGGCCGCCAGAGTCCCGGCAAGCTCACCGTCGCGCATCCGGGCTCGGGCAGTGGCCAGCAGATCGTCGCCGCGGCGTTCATGAAGCGGACCGCAACCACCATCGTGGAGGTGCCGTATCGCAGCGCCCGGGCGGCCTATCCGGATCTGATCGCCGGACGCGTCGACCTGCTGTTCGATTCGCTGACCACGGCTCTGCCTTATCTCGCGGCGCAGAAGGTGCGCGGCGTAGGCCTGCTGGCGCCGCAGCGTTATGCCAAAATGCCTAATCTGCCGACGATGGCGGAGGCCGGGGTTCCTGGACTCGACATCGAGTCCTGGATTGGCCTGTTCGCACCCGCCGGCACCCCGCCGGAGGTGCTCGGACGGCTGCGGCAGGAGACGCGGATCGCCGCGGCCCAACTCAAGGAAACCTTCGAGAGGACTGGCGGTGCATTGATGCAGTTGCCGATCGCCGAAACCAACAAGTTCATCAAGTCGGAATTCGATTTATGGACCAAGCTATTGCGTGACGGCCAGTAACGGACTAGAAGAGACAAAATCGCTATTTTCGCTGGTTTTCTGACCTAAACCGCTTTCATTCGCAGCCACAGAATGACACGGCGAGGACCCCCTTGCCGAACGCACCCACGCCCGCGCCCAGGCGGCCAATACGGTCGGCGCCGTGATCGAAAAATACCTGGCCGCCCGCGAGCCGGCCGCCAGGCCGAACACGATGCGGAATCTCAACCGCTACCTGCGCAAGCTGTTCGCGCCGCTGCACAGCAACCCGATCGATAGCGTGACGCGACGTGACGTTGTTGCCGAAGTCAACCGGATCGCTGAGCAGAACGGCAGGCCCACGGCGAAGGAGTCGAGGGCGGCGCTTTCGGCGCTCTATACCTGGGCGCTGAAGGAAGGCATCGCCGAGGGCGGCAATCCGGTCGCCTACACCAACGACCCGAACGAGGGTGCCAAACCCCGCGAGCGTGTACTGTCGCCGGCTGAGGTCCGTGCGATCTGGCGGGCGCTGCCGGCAAACAATTATGGCCAGCTCGTCCGGCTGCTGTTCTTCACTGGCTGCCGGCGCTCCGAGATCGGGAATCTGGAATGGTCCGAGGTGGACTTCGACAAGGCCTTGCTGACCATTCCCGGCGACAAGATGAAAGGGCGCCGGACCCACCGGGTGCCGCTCGTGCCCGAGGCCATCGAAATTCTGCGATCGATGCCGCGCCAGGAAGGCAACCGGTTCGTGTTTGGCGGCCGGCATGGGTTCACGACGTTCTCGGCCAACCAGAAGGCCCTGGCGGTGTGCCTGGTCGCCACGGGTGACGTGGCCGAGGCCTGGTCGCTGCACGACATCCGGCGCACGGTGCGCTCCGAGCTGGGTGACCTCGGCGTTGAGCCGTGGGTCGGCGAGACAATTCTGGCGCACTCCCGCGCCGGCATTGAGGGCGTCTACAATCAGGCGAAGCTGGAAAAGCAGATGCGCACCGCGCTGCTGCTGTGGGCCGACCGCTTGCAATCGATCGTCGACGGCAAGGAGTCGAACGTTGTGCCGCTGCGAGCGTAGGGTGTCGCAGTTTATCCACCAGAGTTGGGCCGCCGGCCCGCAATAGTTGCTGACACACGTAGCCATCGCCAGCCAAATGCCTGGAAAGGTTAAAGGCGATGGCTACAGATACCAAACCATGCCCCGACTATGTGCGGTCGTTCAAAGAGACGGCCGCAATTCTTGGCATGAGTGAACGGTCGTTCCGCCGACTGGTCAGCAAGGGGCAAGGACCTCAGATCACCAGGTTGTCGAAAAGGCTCGTCGGGGTTCGTGACAGCCACCGCCAGGAATATCTCGATTCCAAGGTGGAGAACGATCGATGACGTCTGCCGGAGGAAGCGGCACTGACCAGAAAGATCATGACCTGTCGGTGATGGCGTATAGAGCCCGTCGTGTTTGCGACCTTTTGCTGGACGGTCGCCTTACTGAAGGGCAGGCGGAAGTGCTCTTAGATGAGCGGCGGCAGGCCATGTTGAATGGTGGCATTCCTGAAAATTCGATCCGCTCAATGAGGCGCACAGGGGACTGCCTGATGACGCTCGCCGCGAA
>JASHYD010000088.1 GCA_030043175.1 Xanthobacteraceae bacterium
TCCAATAATGCGGCATCGGGCGGTATCAACTTCGCAATCTCGCCGGCACGCGTTTGCAGGATGCCGGTCTCGATACGAGTCAGATAGTATTCCGGCAACGCGGTAATGCGCTGGAACAACTGCGACCCGAGGTGATCATAAAAGTATTTCGGCGGCACGCGCTTGGGCTCCGCCGAGAGGCCTACCAGCACGTCGTCGAAAAACGCCCGTTCGGCATCGTTGACGACAAGTGCTCCGCGCGGCTTCCTGACGGCGATGCTCATGCACGTTCTCCGGTGAAGGGTTGATGGGATAAACCTCAGGACTTAGAAATCGGCAAGCCGCAGCCCGGTGAACTGCCAGCGTGCGGTCGGATAAAAGAAATTGCGGTAGCTCACGCGGGCATGCCCGAGCGGCGTCGCCACTGATGAACCGCGCAGCACCATCTGATTGGCCATGAACTTTCCATTGTATTCGCCAAGCGCCCCCGCGAGCGGACGGTAAGCTGGATACGGCGTATAGGCGCTGCGTGTCCATTGCCACACGACACCGAACGCATCCGCAAGCTCGCCGGCGCGGGCCGCAGCTTCCCACTCGAACTCGCTGGGCAGATGCTTGCCGGCCCAGCGCGCGAATGCGTCCGCCTCGTAGTAGCTCACATGACTGACCGGAAATTCCTCGTCGACCGGCGACAATCCATTAAGTGCGAAAACATACCATTTTCCGTCGATCTTGCGCCAATTTCCGGGCGCCGACCAACCCTCCGCAATAGCTGCGGCCCAACCGTCGGAGAGCCACAATTCCGGTCGGGTGTAGCCACCCTCACACATGAATGCGAGCCATTCGCGGTTGGTGAGGAGATTGCGAGCGATCCGCACTGGACCGACAAGCGTGCGATGCGACGGGGTTTCGTTATCGAAGCAGAATCCGCTGCCCTGGCGTCCGACCGTATGAATGCCTTCCGTCAGTTGATACCAGCTACTGCGACGCGCGGCCCATTGCGGCCAGGCCCAATCTGCATCATAGATCGGCGCGATCGGACTTTCCGAGAACGCGTGGAGAATGTCAGTCAGCATCAGCTCCTGATGCTGCTGCTCGTGATGGAGGCCGAGTTCGACAAGCGGCATTATGTCAGCGAGCGCTGCCGGTGCCGCATCGGCCAGCAGATTGATCATCGCTGCCTCGACATGGGCGCGGTAACGCGTCACGTCGCCAGCGTCCGGCCGCGTCACCAGCCCGCGGTTGGCGCGCGTATGGCGCGGGCCCGCGGCAACATAATAGGAATTGAACAAGAACGCGAAGCGCGGATCATACACGCGATAGGCCGGGGCATGCGGCACCAGGACGAACTGCTCGAAGAACCAAGTCGTATGCGCGCGATGCCACTTGATCGGACTTGCATCCGGCATCGATTGGATGACCTGATCCTCGGGCGACAGCGATGCGGCACGGCGCTCAGTTTCGGCACGCACAGTGCGAAAGACATCCAACCATGCGTCCCGGCTATCGCCGCCGAAATGGTCCGGCCAGAACCCCCCTCCGCTCCCCTCACCTGCATGCGCGGGAGGGTAAGGGAGGGGCGTTTGATCCGCCGATAATCCCCCGTCATCACGCAACGGCGCTCGACGACGAAGTCTCTTGCTGTTCTCTCGCTGCATCGACCGACCGTAAGCCGTGAATCGTGGACTACGCACGTCCATCGTGCCGGCGGGGCAGCGGCAGCTTCCCCCCGGAACCAGGGTTGCACATGCAAATCAGCATAACGCGATTTCCCTTCGCGCCGCTTACGACGGGTTCACCAAACACAATTTACCGCCCGACGAGATAGTTGTCTGTCCGTCGCTTTGCAACACCTCCCCTGAAATTCGCATGGGCGCTGCCCAAGAACCGCCACTGTCACAAACGCGCGTAAGTGCGGCGAAGCGTTTGCGGCATGCGGCCATGCGTGCCGTGCTTTGCTGATTCCACAATCATCTTCTACGGTTATTAGCACCCTCGCTGCGACGGGTCGGATGTGAACTTGACGCCATCCATTTTGTTATCTCGGTTGACGACAGGTTTGCCGGCGACGAAGCGCGGGCCTAATCCCGCTGTGCGCGGCACCACCTGGAACCTGCCTCGGAACCTGCCTCGCTGCCAAACAAAACGCTGATCCCGGATTACGGAACTGCGATTCGGTTCATCCATCCATGGTACTCCTCACACCGAGAGCGCTGTAGGGTGGGCAAAGCCGACGGGCCCGGCCTGCCGCCGCCCGATGACAGGCTTGCGTGCCCGCCAAAGGAGCTGCCTGTGGGCACGCGCGCACTGAACTCGGGCTTACCCGCGTTCGCCATCCAAAGGTGTCGAAATCGGCAACGGCCGATTTCGCCTTGAGCGCGCCTTTACCGGCTCGACAAAGTTCGTTTTGCTTAAAAAGCGAGAGCCTGAATAAGGATCAACCATGCCCCATATCAGCACCGACGACGGCGTGAAACTTTACTATCAGGAGGTTGGGAGTGGCATCCCCATCGTGTTTGTGCACGAGTTCGCGGGCGACAGCCGATCGTGGGAAGCCCAGTTTCGTCACTTCGCACGGCGCTATCGCTGCATCGCCTATAACGCCCGCGGCTTTCCGCCCTCAGAGGTGCCGGAGGGGGTTGAACGCTACTCCAAGGCGCGTGCCCGCGACGACATTCGCGCCGTGCTCGATGGGTTGAAAATCGACAAGGCTCACATCGTCGGCCTGTCGATGGGCGGATTTGCCACGCTGCATTTCGGCTTCACTTATCCGGATCGCGCACGCTCGCTTACGATCGGCGGCTGTGGCTATGGTGCGGCGCCCGACCAGCGCCGGCAATTCATCGAAGAGGCCCAACGCGCCGCCGCGCGCTTTGAGGAAATCGGCATGGCAAAAGCTGCCGAAGCCTACGCGGTCGGACCGACCCGCGTCCAGTTCCAGAACAAAGACCCGCGCGGCTGGCGGGAATTCGCGGATCAACTTGCCGAGCATTCCACCAGGGGCTCGGTTCTCACCATGCGAGGGGTGCAGAGCCTTCGGCCTTCTCTGTTCGATCTCACCGCGGAGATGAAGGCGATCACCGCCCCCACTCTGATCATCACCGGAGACGAGGATTGGGCGTGCCTTGAGCCTGCCCTGCTGATGAAGAGGATGATTTCAAGCGCCGGACTGGTGGTGATGCCGAATTGCGGTCACACGATCAATCTCGAAGACCCCGATGCGTACAACCGGCATCTCGAGGACTTTTTCACTGCCGCCGAACTGGGCAAGTGGCCGCAGCGCGACCCCCGCGCCATGGTGGCGGTTATATTGGGGAGGTGAGCAAGCCGTTGACCTGACCGCTGTTGTGAATTCGCGTGACAGGGATTCGCGTGACAGGGGTCGTCTCGGTTGTCTTGCGAACTTCTGCCTGGCGCTACTTGCAATCGCTCTGGTTATGCGCGCCGGACCACCGAAGCTCTTTTGAGCCGGTGACGGCGAGCGTTATCAGCGGTTCCTCTATCTCCTATTCGGAGTGCCTGCCGCCCGGTCGCTGTGGCTCGTTTTGCGGCAGAGCTCTCAAACGCTACTAGCCGCTCCCATAGGTTAGCAAACGATGCACCAGCGGCGATTTCCCGGATTCCTGGATGGAGCCGCAACGGCGGTCCCTCCATCCGGGCTACCAAGGTTGGCGTGCTTCTTGCGAGGCAGCGCAGCAAGCTCTAGGCTCTCTGCCGGACCGGAGGCGCCTGATGGCCCCGACCAAGCTCTTGATTGCCGACGTGAGCATGAAATTCGCAACGCCTGCGGGCGCGTTTCATGCGCTCGACCACATCGATCTCGCCGTGCCGCGGGGCTCCTTCATCAGCTTGATCGGGCCGTCGGGCTGCGGCAAGAGCACCCTCTTCAACATCGTGGCCGGCTTGCAGGAGCCGAGCGAGGGCCGCGTTCTCATCGACGGCGTCGATGCCACCGGCACCATCGGCCGCGTCGGCTACATGCTGCAGAAGGATCTGCTGCTGCCGTGGCGGACGCTCACCGACAACATCATCCTCGGCATGGAGATCCAGGGCGTCAAGCGCGCGGAGGCGCGGACACGGGCGCTACCGCTGCTGCGCCGCTACGGCCTTGCGGGCTTCGAGAATGCCTATCCGCGCGCGCTGTCGGGCGGCATGCGCCAGCGCGCCGCGCTCTTGCGCACCCTCTTGTTCGACACTGACGTCATCCTGCTCGACGAACCGTTCGGCGCGCTTGACGCCCAGACCCGGCTGCGCATGCAGGAATGGCTGCTCCAGCTATGGGAGGATTTCGGCAAGACCGTCGTGTTCGTCACCCATGACGTCGAGGAAGCGATCTTTTTGTCCGACCTGGTGCACGTCATGAGCACGCGGCCGGGACGCGTCGTTGCCACCATTGCGGTCGCGCTGCCGCGCCCGCGCTTGCGCACTTGCACCACCACGGCGGACTTCATGGCGCTGAAGGAACGCTGCCTCGACCTCTTGCACATCGAGGCGGTCGCGGACATCGAGGACGCCGCATAGCCATGAGCATGCCGCGGACTTCGGCCAACATCGAAAGCTCTGACGCGGCGTGGCCGGGATTGTCCCAGCCAGACTCGCTCCGCGCGCCATCCACGCCTGCCGAGGCCAAAGTCGCGGCTGACCCCGACAATCCCCGAGTCACGTACGGCTCAGAGCCGACGCAAGCTAGGGTCAGGCCGGCCCGACGCTTGCCGGTGCAGAAGGACTGGCCAACCCTCGCGATCCTCGCAGTTCAGGCCGGCATCCTTGTCGCCATCATCGCAGGGTGGGAAATCGGCGCGGCCACGGGCTTTATCGACAAGTTCTTCTGGTCAAACCCAAGCGCGATCTATCATACCCTGACGGTCTTCTTTACCACCGGCGATGCCTTCACGGACATCGCCTTCACGTTCCGCTCGACCATTCTGGGCTTCCTCATCGGTACCTTTGCGGGTTCGGCGCTCGGTCTGTCGTTCTGGTGGTCGAGGAACTACGCCGCCATCATGCAGCCCTACATTATCTGTTTCGAGTCGCTGCCCAAGCTCGCGCTCGCCCCGCTCATCGTGCTGGTGTTCGGCATCGGCATCGCCTCCAAAATCGCAATCGCTACCGCGCTTACGCTCATTGTCTCGACGCTCACCACTTTTGCAGGCGTCAAGGCGGTCGATCCTGACGGCGAGAAGCTGTTCTATTCGCTCGGAGCCACGCGCCTCCAGGTGTTCTGCAAGTTCGTGATTCCGTCCTGTCTGCCCTGGATCATATCGGTGCTGCGGGTCAATATCGGACTCGCCCTGACCGGCGCCATCGTCGGCGAATTCATTGCCTCCCAACACGGGCTTGGCCGCGCCATCATCTATGCGGGCCAGACCTACGACATCGCGCTGGTTTGGGTCGCGGTGTCCGTGCTCTCGACGCTCGCCGTGCTGATGTATGTCACAGTGTCGTGGATCGAGCGCCTGCTGCACAGAGGCATCAGGGGATAGCAGGTGACGCGCAGGAGGGAGTTGAGCGAAGCGACCAGGACCTTTCAGAGGCGAGGCCGGCGGCGTTTGCTTTGCGCAACGTGCGCTGGAGGCACTGAACCAACGGATCGAAAGGAGAAGCTTATGCACAGACGCCGGTTTCTCGCATCCGCCGCGGCGGCGGCCGGAGCCGCTGCGGCCGGCCGCATCGCTAAAGCACGTACCGCACGCGAGGTCCTGGTGGCGGAACCCGTTCATTCGACCGGGTATCTGCCGCTCTATATCGCCATGGCCAAAGGCTATTTCGAGGACATCAAGGTCAACCTCGTCACCATCGAAACCGGCAGCGGCCATACGAATGCGGTGCTGTCCGGCCAGGCCTTCGCGTTCATCGGCGGCCCCGAGCATAATGCTTTCGCCAAAGCCAAGGGCGCCGAACTGCGCGCCATCGTGGCGTGCGTGGATCGCGGCAACACGTATATCTGCGCGGCACCCGGCTTTGAGCCCAAAGACGCCGACTGGCCGCGCTATTTCAGGGGCAAGACCATAGCGGTCGGCCCGCCCGGCGGCACCCCGAACTCGATCATGCGCTATTTGCTCGGCAAATGGAAACTAGACGCCAACAAGGACGTCACGCTGATCGAGACTGCCAACTCCGCCACAATAGCCGTCGTGCGCGCCAGGCAGGCGCAGATCGCCGGAGCCACCGAGCCGTATGTCACGCAGGGCGTGCGGAATAGAGTATGGGGCGAGCCTTTCTACAATGTGCCGAAGGAGTTCGGCCCCTATGCGTATTCCACCTTCAACGTACGGCTAGACACCATCCAGAAGGAAGCCGAAGTGGTGCACAGCTTCGTGCGAGGCATGGTGAAGGGCCTCAAGTTCCTGTACGGCGATCCGGCCGAGGCGAGCGCGATTGCCAAGGCGCAGTTCCCAACTATGCCGATTGAAGACCTGCGAGCGACGCTTGATCGTTCCTTCAAGGACGAACTTTGGAGCCGCGACGGAATCATCACCCCGGCGTCCTGGGACACTGCCAGTACCGTCGTGCGCGAGGCCGGCATTCTCAAGGCCGACATCAAATACGACGAGATTATCGACATGAGTTTCGTCAAGAACGGATGACGCGAGCGCTGGGTGGTGAGAGATAGCGAGACCTGCCATCGGTCCTCCGGCTGGGAGGTCCCTCGCGCACAACCCATTACACGGCGCTACCGCCTTTTAAGGAGCGACCTGCGGTCGCCCCTTCGCCCACCCACCTGACCAGATTAAAGCGCCTGCATGGGGGCGACCCCAGGCTCGCCCCCATGGCGGCGACACTCAGAACTCGGCGTTGGTCTGAGCGTCGCAGATACCCATCCCGATCTGAAGGTGGCCGGAGTCGGGATTGCGCTCGATCAAATGCGTGCACATCGCATGCGATTCCAGCTGGATACCCCCCTGCTGACCATGGCTCGGCGATCGACCGCGTGATGGCTCGTCCTCAAACTCCTCGCCGGCCTGCCCACCCCGACCCTGACCAGTCGTGTACTCACCCTGCTGGCCGGCGCGTCCCCCGGTTTCGCCCTGAGTCGGCATCAGCGTTGCGCGTTCGGAAATGCGAGACTTTACCATGGCGGCGCCGTCGCCGACCGGCTGAATATTGATGACGCGCAGATCGAGGTGAAAATCTTCGACCGAGCCGAGCTTTTCCGACATACTGCTGAGCCCGGCTCCCTGGAGCCGAAGCAGGTCCGACTTGGTAATTGTCACGGACCCAATGAACCTGCTTTGCCCTTCGGTTTCGATCGCGTTGGTGCGGCTGAACACCGCATGATCCGCGATATTGTTTTGGCTCCATTGGCGCCACCGCGACGGATTGCGCGACTGGACCATCTGGTTGATGTCCCGCTCGATCGTGCCCATGAACTGGCGTACCTCTCGGCCGCTCAGTTGCTGCCCCTCACCTTGCTGATACTGCTGTGATTGGCCTGGCTGATGCTGTTGTGCTTGACCCGGCTGATACTGCTGTTGCTGAGCTTGTTGCTGCTGAGATTGTTGCTGCGCGAACGCAATTCCGTTCAGGATGAGAACGATTGCCGCGGATCCCACAAGAATCGCTGGGAGCGACTTCATTTGCATTGTTCCTCGAAGATGGGTTGATGTTTGTACGCGCAAAGCCAGCGTTGACCGCCACGCATACGCGCCGGGATAACAACCCACCACAATCTTGGTTCTTGGAAATAGTGTGAAAACGACGCGAGCTGGCGCTGATCGCCGGCGCGGCTGAGCAGATTGGTCGTGACCGGACCGACATTAGGCATTGCCGCCGCCGACGCGCGGCCGCTCCCTCCGCGCCGCGCCAGCGGGGGCAAATGCCGCGCAGCCGGACGGCGTCGGCAAAACTGCCGAAGACATGGCCGAGTGGACGGGTCATCGCCGGGCGAGGCCGCCCGACGGTACGCAAGCGCACAAGAAGAATATGGGGCCGTCAACAAACGCGATCACGCCGCCTTCACTTCGATCCGGCGCGTCGCGCGTTGCACCTCGGGCGGCTTCGGTACGCGGATCGTCAGCACACCCCTATCGTAGCGCGCGTCGACTTTGTCATCGCGGACCTCGAAAGGCAGTCGGATCGAACGCGCGAACGAGCCGAACCGACGCTCCATGTAGGTGGCGCCCCCCTTCTTTTCCTCCTGCTCGGCCCTCTTCTCACCCCTTATGGTAAGCACGTCGCCGGATAGCGTAACCTCGAAGTCGTTCTCGTTGAGCCCAGGCAGCTCGGCCGTCACCACGAGTTCTTTCTCGTCCTCGGCAAGGTCGATCGTTGGCGTGACCGCACGCCAGTCGGCGCCCGTACCTCGCAGACCGCGGCCGAAGTTGTTAAAGAAGTCATCGAACATGCGGTCGACCTCGCGCCGGAACGACACAAAAGGGTC
>JASHYD010000859.1 GCA_030043175.1 Xanthobacteraceae bacterium
GGGGTGCCCGATCCGGCCGATTCGCCCCCGGGGCCGTTTTCGTCACACATCCAAGCCTTCGGCCCCGGCCTGGAGCGGATGAATGATCAGGTCCGATTCGAGCGCCAGTTCGAGCAGGCGATGCGCGACACTGCCTTCGCGGCGCTCGACAGCAGCCAGCGCGCCGTACAGGACATTCGCAATCGGCTCAATGCCAACAACCTCATGCCGCAGGATCGCTCCGCCCTTGAGCAGGCCCTGACGCAATTGGCGCCGCTTGACCAGCGGGTCGCCGACAAACACAAGCAGGTGAATGACGCCTACTGGAACTTCGTCGCCAGCAGCTATGCGGCCGAGGGAGGATCGCAGTGGGCAATCCGTGCCCAGTCCAAAATCTACGGCACTTTCAAGCAGCGGCAAGCCGAGCTTGCCCAGCTCAAGGCGCAGCGCGCCGTCGCCGCGCGCGACTTCCCGCTGGCGCTGCGCATCGACGATCGCGATCGGTTCCGCCACATGAGCAACCACGACCAGGCCGCGGCATTGCGCGGCGCCGCGGACGAGGTCCTCAACGACATTGCGATAACGCGAGCGAACATCGTGAAATGCCGATTCAATTTGTGGATGATCGACGCCGTTCGCAACGCCGCCGCGGCAGGGCTTGGAGTGGAAGGGCAGCAGCTACGCTGGGTCGAGGATCGTGCCACCCGCGAGCGACGCACCGACGCCGCGTGGAAAATCGGCGAAACCGCGCTTACCATCGGCCTCGCCGCCGGCGGCGCGTTCTTCTCCGGCGGCACGAGCCTTGCATTGCTTGGCGCCAGTACGGCGCTGGGCGTGCACTGCGCCGCAGACGCGTCGGCCGATTACCTTCGCGACCGCGACGGCGGCCAACATCGGCCTTGATCCCAATGGCGGACTGAGGGCGGCTGGGGCAACCCGACGTCAACCCGCGCGGCACCTCGTCCGCAACGCCAATCACGACCAGCTGGTGCCGGCCGAGGGCAGTTGACGGCGGCCGAACGTCGCGCCGAGGTCGCGTGCCACATTAGGCTCTCCTGCCGGCACCGCCTCGCACGAGCGCACCTTCGACGCCGCTAGGCTGCCGCCTTATCAGGGCGCCACGCACTTCGGAGGGGCTCGCAAAAATGGCTCTTCAGGGAATCTGGGGCCGTATGCGCCATCCCCGTTACCTTCGCATTCCGCGTTCGACTGCAGGCCATCCTTCATTAGCCTGCTCCCTCGCAGCACGTTCGGAAAGCGGCTGTCGTTGCATTCTTGCGATGGTGGATGTGTTTCCGGCGTCATTTTCATATACAATCCAGAAATCTTGACAGGACGGGAGGACTCGCGATGAAGCACCGGAATTTGAAGGGGCTGTCGGCCGCCGCGACCGCAGCCATGATCATGCTGCTGATCCGGCCTGTGCCGGCGGAAGTGCTCGAGAAGACGAAGAACGTGGACGATACGACCGTCCACTACAAGATCGTCCTGCCAAACGACTATGATCCGGCAAAGGCCTATCCGGCCATCCTGGCGCTGGGCGGCGGCCCGCAGACAATGAACACGGTGGACAGCATTCTCAATCGGAACTTCCGCGCCGAGGCCGAGAAGCGCGGCTATATCGTTGTCTCGCCGGCGGCGCCGGATGGCGATTTGTTCTTCGAGGAGGGAGACCGCATCTTCCCAGAATTCCTGAAAATGATTCTCGCGGACTACAAAATCCGGGACAACAAATTCCATATCGCGGGAGTCTCCAACGGAGGCATCGCGGCACTGCACATCGCGGCAGGCAATCCGCAATACTTCCTGTCTGTGACGGCCTTCCCAGGGTATATGTGGGAACCGAGCGCGGCGAGGCTTGAGGCGATCTCGAAGATGTGCGTTTTCATGTATGTGGGCGAACATGACCCCTACATGTGGCACGGCGAGATGAAGCGGGAGGCCGAATTTCTTCGTTCCAAAGGTACTCTCGCGCGCTACAGCGTCGAGAAAGATCAGCCGCACCGGATCGAAACGCTCGCCGGAGCGAACGCCGGGCGCTTGTTCGATGGCTTTGAAGAGACCGCGAAGGGCTGCAGCAAGTAAAACAGGCAGCCGTTCTCGAGTGGAGGTAAGCGCATAGGCCGGTCGCGGACCTCGTCGATCGCGACCGGACTGAGCCACGGCGGCGCCGCTGGACGCGCGGTGAACGTGTTGAGGCCCGCATCAAAGTGGCCAAAGGGCCTGCCAGGAACGATTGCCCCAGAGGTGTTATCGTTTGCGCAGCGGCCGATCCACTAACGCCCTGGACTCAATTGGGCCCTGATGGATTTTGGTCGGTGCGTCAATCACTTCTCGGCTGAACGGAATACCAGGGAAGACCGCTGAGCTTCATCGTCGGCTCCTCGGCGATCTCAACCGCGATTGGCAGGCGGTCGATTACAACCCAAGCCGCAAGTGAGAACCCGTAACCTGAAACAAGCCGCCAGAGTTCCGGTGAACTGGAACCGGTTGAGCGCTCACCAACTCTGCGGTCCCGCGCAAGCTCGAGGCCGCCATTCCACGGGCATGGCGCGCTGCCATAATCGCCCGCTCGCGTGGGCGATGATGCTACTTTGCGGCGCAAAATTCGCTGCAAAGTAGCCTCAGCGGAGCTTACTGCAAATTCTTTCTGCCGCAGGCGGGCGTTGCGTCTTGAGCCCCTCCCCCCCGTGCCACAAACGAACCGACTCCCTTTCGGCCCGTTGATTATCACATATCTATCAAGCAGCCCCGCGAGCTTGGTGTACGCGCATGAACAAGCAGTCGCATTTATTTCATATCGGCTATTGGCTGGCTGCCATCATTGGTATTTTGCTTCTGCAATACTTTTACTCGGTCAATCAGAAGGTCGAGGCGATTCCATACAGCCAATTTCGACAATTACTGCAGGAAGGCAAGGTCGATCGGGTTGCGGTGTCCGATCGCTACATACAGGGGGCCTTGAAGCAGCCGCTGCCGGACGGAAAGCAGCGGTTCGTAACGACCAGGGTTAACTCTCAAATCGCCAATGAGCTTCAGAAGTACGGGGTCACCTATTCGGGCCAGGTGGAGAGCACGCTGCTTCAGGACTTGCTTTCCTGGGTGGTGCCGGCAATCGTGTTCTTTGGACTTTGGTCTTTCCTCGCACGGCGCATGAGCCAAGGCATGGGCGGCGGGCTCATGTCGATCGGCAAGAGCAAAGCCAAGGTTTATGTCGAATCCGACACCGGAGTCCGTTTCGACGATGTGGCCGGCGTGGACGAAGCCAAGGATGAACTGTGCGAAATCGTCGAGTTCTTGAAAAATCCGCAACAGTACAGCCGCCTCGGCGGCCGCATGCCGAAGGGCGTCCTGCTGGTCGGACCGCCTGGAACCGGCAAGACCCTCCTCGCCAAGGCCGTGGCCGGTCAGGCCAAGGTGCCGTTCTTCTCGATTTCAGGTTCCGAGTTCGTGGAGATGTTCGTCGGCGTCGGCGCTGCCCGTGTGCGTGACTTGTTCGAGCAGGCAAGGTCCAAGGCGCCGGCGATCATTTTTATCGATGAGCTTGATGCGCTCGGCCGTGCGCGCGGATTAGGCCCCTACGCAGGCAGCCATGACGAGAAGGAACAGACCCTCAATCAGCTTCTGGTCGATATGGACGGCTTCGATTCGAGAACCGGCCTCGTGATCTTGGCGGCGACCAATCGTCCCGAAATCCTCGATCCGGCACTGCTGCGGGCGGGCCGCTTCGACCGTCAGGTTCTGGTCGACCGGCCGGACAAGAAGGGACGGGTGGACATTCTTCTCGTTCATCTCAAGCAGACGAAACTTGCGGCGGACGTCGATACCGAGAAGGTTGCAGCGCTTACGCCGGGCTTTACGGGGGCGGATCTCGCCAATCTCGTGAACGAGGCGGCGTTGCTCGCGACCCGCCGCGGCGCCGAGGCGGTCAGCATGGCGGATTTCAGCGATGCCGTGGAGCGCATCGTGGCCGGGCTTGAAAAGCGCAATCGGCTCCTCAATCCCAAGGAGCGCGAAATCGTTGCTTATCACGAGATGGGCCATGCGCTGGTCGGAGTGTCGCTGCCCGGAACCGACCCGATCCACAAGGTCTCGATCATTCCACGCGGGGTCGGCGCGCTCGGTTACACCATCCAGCGCCCGACCGAGGACAGATTCGTCATGACCCAGAAAGAGCTGGAGAACAAGATGGCGGTTCTTCTGGGCGGGCGCGCTTCGGAACAGGTGGTGTTCAGCCATTTATCGACCGGAGCTGCTGACGACCTGCGACGCGTGACTGATATCGCGCGCTCCATGGTGACGAAATATGGCATGTCAGAAAGGCTGGGGGGCGTCGCCTACGATCGCGATCCGCGAGCGTTCTTGGCCGGCCCCGATCTACCCATGACCCGCGAACAGGACTATGGCGAGAAGACTGCCACCGCGATCGATGATGAGGTCCGCTCGCTGGTGCAGCACGCCATGGACCGGGCGACCGGGATCTTGAACGAAAAGCGCGACATCCTCGAACGCAGCGCCAGACGTTTGCTCGAAAAGGAAACCCTCGATGAGAAGGAGCTGACGACGCTCATCGGGCCACCGGTCGGCCCGCCGTTCAAGGCGGCGGCGGAATAGTCTGCGGCGGAGCATCCAGCGCGGATTGCGCGCAGCGCAATCCGCGGTATCAGTTCAGCAACACTGCACCGCTTAGCCCCGGCTACGGGTCTGCCGGATAGACCAAACTTCCGTGCGGGCCCGCCCGCGCAGCACGTGTCTGACCGGCCCGCTCTATATGGCCTGGACCAACGATGTGAAATACCGCCTCGCCTGCAGCGATCAGGTAATCCGCGATAATTCGTCGATGGCACCGCCACCACACGGCTTCTGCGCACATCACGGCGCAACGCTCGGTCTGCCCGAGTTCCTGCAACCTCGTCAATCCGCGGCGAAAGCCTTCGCTCATTGCGTAGTCCGCGTAGTTGTGAAAACCTGCGTTTTGCCAGAAGGCGTTGACATCCGGCGGCACGCTGCGGGCGCGGCCACGCAGCCCGCCCAGGCAAGCAACATGCTGATAGGCGATTTCGAACGTCGCGAGCGCCTGGGGCAAAACATCCTGATTGAACTGCGGATTGGCGCGCGAGCGCGGCACGGTGCGAACGTCGGCAACGCAGGTCACCTCAGCGCTTCGCAGCAGACCCACGAAATCATCGAATGAACGATTCGAATGGCCAATGGTGTAGAACGGCTGCGCCATGCCATCGCACGGTTCTCATTGCGGCACTGTCATGAGCTCGAGGATATGACCATTCGGGTCCTTGAAATAGACACCGCGGCCGCCTCCCCAGTCGTTGAGTTTGCCATCGGCAATACTCCAGGGCGCGCTGCCGTAAGGGAGATCAGCGTGCCGCACGCGTTGCAAAATGGCGTCGAACTCAGCATCGCTGACGTGGAACGCATAGTGGTGACTCTCGAACGGCTCCTCGGTGTCGAACAACAGCGTCAGCGTGTCGTTGACGTGAACCGGCGCGAAGTGGCCGTGATCCTCGGATGCATTATAGGGGAGGCCGAACATATCGGCGAAAAACCGAGCGGCAGCCCTGTTGTCCTTCGCCGGAACAATGGTGTGGTTGAGCACAATCGCCATCAACCCGCTCCTTCTTGCCGTTTTGCGCAATCCCCGGCTCGTGCGAGGTCGCTCCTAGCGCGCGCCGGACAGACACCTTCACCTAGATATTGATCGCGGCCAGCGCCATCAACGGCGCGTTCGGGTTCGTTGCGCGGAAATAACGACGCACGGCGCGTCTGCGATCGACGAATGTCGATCGCCCCGATGCGCAAGGCTCACTCAAAGCCGCGTTTAGAAATCCTGCTTGTTCGCAACCGGGATGTGATACTCGAACAGATGCTCGTTGTTCTCGGCGCAGATTTCCTCGTCCATTGGACGCTGAACGCGATCATAGACCTGCATCACCGACCATGGCGCGTTGAAAGCATCCGGATCGTCGAACGCGATGTCCACTTGCATCGCCTTGCCGCCCTTCACCAGCTTAAAGCGCTCGACGACGTGCAGCTTATCGGTGTGCGGCGTGCGGAAATTATTAACAAAAGTCTTGTCATTCAGCGCGATCGTATCGACCACCAGCGTGTCGCCTTCGTAGTGTCCGACTGACTCGCCGTACCACGACGGCTTCGGATTCGCCGAATGAGGTACGTCGAGATAGACGTGCCGGACCTGCTGGTCATTCGAATATATCATTACCACTTCCTTGGGGGTCTGCACAAAGTAGAGCGGCTGGAAGCCATACAGGTGATAGCCGGGAACGCCCGCCGGCCAACAGGCCGAGTGCGGCGTAAAGGCGATCTTTCCAGCCAGGACCTCCGCATTGTCCTTCTTCATGCGTTCCACCACCCAGGGCTTGAGAATGGCAGCATTGGTGAGATCGGCGATGAAGTAGGTCGGTTGTTTGCCGGTGGTGGCGGCCTCCTGGTTGCTGATGCGCGGATGGGCGGGATCGTTGCGTAGCGGACTGGTTCCGCCCGGAACGATTGAAAAATCAACGTTGAACGTCAGCCACCCGGCATTGCCGGACGAGAAATCCGGCGGCGGCGCTTGCTGTTGCGCCGCCGCCACGACGGTGAGTGCCGCGCAGGCCAAGCCGGCAAGGATGCTACTGGCGAACAATTTCCCTGTGAAAGCCAATGTGGACATTGTTTCCTCTCCTGTGCACCCGTCCCACGCACCAAACCGATTCTCGTGCGGGCGTGCTGCGCCGTTGTCCCGGCAGTAGGTTCTTAAGTCATTTTACGGCGTTTGCGTTCGCCCGTCACTCGGTATGGGCAGGTAGAGAGCCCGTGGCCGATGCCCTTTCGTGCAGCTGTCGCATTATTGGGATAGAACTCGGGCGCGTTCCGCTGTAGGTGGGGGGTTTCCGGTCCTGCTCTTTCGATTGCAGGGCGGGTTCACAGTCTCACCATTGCGTACGTTTCTCGACGCCTCCCTAAAATCCCGGACAGCCAGATTTCCCGGGTCGGTTCCAAACCTTGGCATGTCCGCCGTGTGCCTTGCCGGTTTTATCAAGCCGGCCGCCTAAGATGAAACTTAGGCGGTAGGGCCGAGCCCCAACGACCCGGCCGTGCCACAAGCTATGCAGCTAAAGGCTTGAGTTCTACCGCAAAGCCCAGATCTGACAAGCGCTTGACCAGGCGATTTTTTTGCTGGTCGGTGGTGTGGCGCTTGAAATGGTCGCAGCCGAGGTCCTGATACATCGTGCCGTCCTTGAGCATGCGGTAGATGGCGGTCAGCACGC
>JASHYD010000860.1 GCA_030043175.1 Xanthobacteraceae bacterium
CGCCGACGTCGAGCGCGATCTCATCCTCGAGACGCTCAAGCACTGCCTCGGCAACCGCACCCATGCCGCCAATGTTCTGGGTATCTCGATTCGCACGCTGCGCAACAAGCTCACCGAATATGCGGCGGAGGGAGTCCTGGTGCCTCCGCCAAACAGTGGAGAAGTACGTGGAGCTGCATGACTTGATCACCCGGCCACAATGGCCGCCTTTGTGTTGCCGCGGTAATGCCGTGGCTTGGGGAATAACAGCGAATCAGCCAGATTTCCGTTGCTGCCGGGGTGCGGGCGGTGCTCAATCGCCGCAAACCGCGTCGAATCGATTCGCCGGTCGGGAGCCGTCAAGTGAGTGAGGTCACAGTCCTTAGCGCCGCTCGTCAACGTGCGGCCATGCCTTTGCGGGGCCGGTCCTATATGGCCTTCGCCCTCATGCCGGAACCGCCGATCGCCGAGTGGCTTGAAGAGCTCGACGCGTGGCTGCGCGGGTCCAGCGGTTTTTTCGCCGGGCGGCCTGTGGTGCTCGACCTCTCTGCGGTGACGCTGACAAGTCCCGCTATCGGCCATCTGATCGTCGAACTCGCAACGCGCGGCGTCAGGATCATGGGGCTGGAGGGGGTCGCCGCCGAAAAGCTTGGCTCCGGTCTGCCCCCGCTGGTGAGCGGCGGCCGGCCGGCGCCCGTCGAAGCGGTCAATGCCCGCTCGCAGCTGGCGGCAGGGCAGGAGCGCGCGCCCACATCACTCTTGGTGGAAAGCCCAATCCGGTCCGGCCAGGCGGTCTTCCATCCGCACGGCGACGTGACCGTACTGGGATCGGTCGGGTCCGGCGCCGAAGTGATGGCCGGCGGATCCATTCACATCTACGGCACCTTGCGCGGCCGCGCCATGGCCGGCACCTCAGGCAACCGCCAGGCGCGCATCTTCTGCCAACATCTCGAAGCCGAACTCCTGGCGATCGATGGCTACTATCGCACCGCCGATGACGTTGACGCGGACCTGCGAAGCAAGCCAATCCAGGCCTGGCTGGCGGACGAGACACTTTTTATTGCTGAGATAGACCGATAGGCGGTTGGAGGTGACGAAATGGGCAAAGTAATCGTCGTAACATCCGGCAAAGGCGGTGTCGGCAAGACGACGTCAACCGCCGCGCTGGGCGCCGCGCTGGCGCGAATGGGACACAACGTCGTCGTTGTGGATTTCGACGTCGGACTGCGCAACCTCGATCTCGTGATGGGCGCCGAACGACGCGTGGTGTTCGACCTGATCAATGTGGTGCAGGGCGTCGCCAAGCTGCCGCAGGCGTTGATCCGCGACAAACGGCTCGAAACGCTGTACCTGCTTCCGGCCTCCCAGACCCGCGACAAGGACGCGCTGACGGAGGAAGGCATCGCGCGGGTGATCTTCGATTTGCGCTCGCGATTCGATTGGGTGGTCTGCGACAGCCCGGCCGGCATTGAGCGCGGTGCGACGCTCGCGATGCGTTTTGCCGACGAAGCCGTCATTGTTACCAATCCCGAAGTATCGTCGGTGCGCGATTCCGACCGCATCATCGGATTGCTGGATTCCAAGACCGAAAAGGCCGAGCGAGGCGAGCGCATGGCCAAGCACCTGCTCGTCGCCCGCTTTGATCCGGGGCGGGCCGCGCGCGGAGAAATGCTCAACATCCAGGACGTGCTTGAGATCCTTTCTATACCGCTGCTCGGTGTCATTCCCGAAAGCGAGGAGGTGCTGCGCGCCTCCAATCTCGGCGCCCCGATCACGATCTGCGGCCAGCAGAGCGCCCCGGCGCACGCCTATATGGATGCGGCGCGGCGGCTGGCCGGCGAAGAAATCGAAATGTTGATTCCGACCGAGAAAAAGGGGTTGTTCACTAAAATCTTCGGACGGAGAGCGGCATGAGGCTATTTCGTTTCCTTAAGCCCATCAGTTCGGCGCCGGTCGCGCGTGAACGGCTGCAAATTTTGCTCGAATACGAGCGCCGCATGGTCAGCCAATCGTCGCTGATCACGACCCTCAAGGACGAAATTCTTGCCGTCGTGAGCCGGCACGTTTCGATTGATCCGGAAAAAATCCAGGTCTCGGTCGACCGGGGGAACGGGTTCTCGACGTTGGCCGTTGGTGTTCAGATACCCAACCAAGTGGCCTCAGAGGCGGGCATGCTCCAGGCTGGAGCGGCCAGCCAAAGTCCTGCGACGCCGAGTTAGGAGACCGCGAGCGATTAGCGGCTGCGATTGGCACGGCCGCCGCCAACGCTGGCATCTGGCGCGAACGGTCGCGAGCGCCCCGGCAAGCTCTGACCTGAACGCTACCCGTGTTCCAGGGATATGTCGCCCCAGCTCAGCAAGGTTCGTCGGTAGGGCAAAGCAGACGATGGCGGGATTCAAATCCCACCGTACCAGGTACCGCGGCCTTTCCGGTAATAGTCCCTGCGGTCGGTGACGATGATTTGCGACAGGTATTTGGTATTCTTGTAGCCGAGATGGCGCCCGAGCCGAAGGCGAACAGGAGCACCATGGTCTGCGGGCAATGGCTCGCCATTCATGCCGTAGGCAAGTAGCGTCTGCGGATGCAAGGCGTCGGCCATGTCGATGGTGTCCCATAATGTGCGCACGACACCGCTTTGACTGGGATTCGCGAAGGGAATAAAGGCGACGTATCGCGCTTCCGGGCGGGTTTCGACAGCATCTAGCACATGGGACAGACGCACCCCGATCCATTCGGCGATGAAAGACCAGCCTTCCTCGCAGGCGTGCAGCAGGATGTGGCTTTCTGCCGGAAGGCCCTTGAGCTCTGCGAGAGAAAACGACGCAGGGCGCGCGACCAATCCCTCGACCTTCAGGCCCCAGCGCTTAAAGCCGTCCGCCAGCAGGCCCTGATATGCCTCGTCCTTGGGGGCCGGACCGTTCACCGGCGCAGACTTCGAAATGTCGCTGTACTTGAATTCGCGCATGAGCGAATAACGTGACGTGAGAAGACGCTGCGACGCGTAGGTCAGCGTTTCTCCGATCCCCAACACGCCGTCGTGATCAGGCGGGATCAGCCCGTAACGATCTGCGAAATATCCCGCCGCCGCAACCCCTGATGCGCCCGCCGCCGTCATGCCGGCCGCGACAAGCGCGCGCCGCGTGAGCAGGCGGCTCACCGCGCCCTCCTGTCCTGCGGAATGTATCCCGTTATCATGGCGCGCATATGGCTTGCGAACCCGACAAGGCACAGCATCGCCAGGTGCACGATCAGAAACAGTATGAGGAGACCGACAAGGACGAAGTGAAGAGTGCGCGCAGACTGATGACCGCCCAAAGCGGTCGCCAAGATGGGAAATACCGAGGTAACTCCGAACGACATCGCCAGGCCAGTCCAGATGATCCCTGGAAACAAGACGAAAGTCACCGCGAGATAGGTCAGGCGCTGCAACACGTTATAGGTCCAGGTGTCGTCCGCCCGTTTCCAGCGCAGATGATCCGAGATCACGCCGACGATGCGGCCCCAACGAAGGTCCGCTCTGGCGGGTAGCAGATCCTCCCGCAAGTGCCGCGTGACGCAACCACCGACCGCATAGGCAAGACCCGCCAAAACCAGACCCCATGCCGCGAGGAAGTGGATGGGCCGGTTCCACACCGAGGGGCCGATGACGAACGGAATTGGAAGGTCGATAAGCGACTCGGTGCCGATATTGCCGGCTTCGCCCCAGTAGAGGCGCGGGTGGGATATCAGAATACCCGCGCCGCTGACAAGCAGGACAAGCACGCTCAGCACGGCGATCCAATGAGTAATGCGGACGACCAGGAGGCGACGTGGCACCGCTCGGTTCCGCTCTGGCAATACGCCAATAGCCGCCTCGTAACGCATGTTAACCCGCCATTCAATTGGAACAGGCAGAGCGTATGCGACGGCATCGCGTTGTCAATCCGGCCCCGGATCGGGATTTGATCGGAGCAACAGCCTGTCCAGGTGACCTGGTTCGGCTACTGCGCCACCATGGCTTCCGGCTTGCCGCGCTGGCGCTTGATCATGAGCCTGTTGAGAGCGCCGAGATAGGCGTTGGCCGAAGCCACGAGCGTATCCGGATCGGCTCCCTTCGCGGTCACCGACTTCCCGCTCTCGGATAGCCGAACCGACACTTCGGCCTGCGCGTCGGTACCTTCAGTTACCGCATGCACCTGGTAAAGCTCCAATGTCGCGTCATGCGGGACGAGCGCCTTGATGCAGTTGAAGGTCGCATCCACCGGACCGTTGCCTTCGCATTCCTCGATCGCGGTGCGGCCGTCGATGTCAAGCTTCATCGTGGCGCGCTGGGGCCCGCGGGTGCCGGCGATGATCGAGAGCGAGATGAGCTTGATGCGGTCCTGGGCGGTCGCGATTTCTTCGTCGACCAGCGCCTCGATATCCTCGTCATAGACGTGCTTCTTGCGGTCGGCGAGTGCCTTGAAGCGCACGAAAGCGTCTTCGAGCTGATTGCCGGCGAGCTCATAGCCCAGATCCTTGAGCTTGTGGATGAAGGCATGGCGGCCGGAATGCTTGCCCATCACGAGCGAGGTCTGCTTTACCCCGACGCTCTCCGGCGTCATGATCTCGTAGGTCTGGGTATGCTTGAGCATGCCGTCCTGGTGAATCCCCGATTCGTGCGCGAAGGCATTGCGGCCCACGATCGCCTTGTTGTACTGGACCGGAAACGAGGTCGCGGCCGCGACCAGCTTGGAAGCGCGCGTGAGCATTGCGGCGTCGACGCCGGTCCAGTATGGCAGCACATCGTTGCGCACCTTCATGGCCATCACGATTTCCTCGAGCGCCGCATTGCCGGCACGCTCACCGATGCCGTTGATGGTGCACTCGATCTGGCGGACCCCGGCGCGGGCAGCGGCGAGCGAATTCGCCACCGCCATGCCGAGATCGTTGTGACAATGGGCCGAGAACCGCGCCTTGTCGGCATTCGGCACCCGTTCCCGCAGCATCTTAAAGAGCGCATAATATTCGTCCGGCACCGTGTAGCCGACCGTATCGGGAATGTTGATGGTGGTGGCGCCCGCGGCGATGGCGGCCTCGACGCAGCGGCATAGAAAGTCGTGTTCGGTGCGCGTGCCGTCCTCGGCGGACCACTCGACGTCGTCCGTATAATTGCGGGCGCGAGTGACCGAAGAGATGACCATCTGGAACACCTGCTCGGGGTCCATCTGCAGCTTCCACTTCATGTGGACGGGCGAGGTAGAGATGAAAGTATGGATGCGGCTGCGTTCGGCGAGCCTGATCGCCTCGCCGCAACGATCGATGTCCTTCTGGCCGGCGCGCGAAAGACCGCACACGGTGGCCTTCTTGGTACGCTTGGCGATCTCGCTGACGGCAAGGAAATCGCCCTCCGAAGCGATCGGGAAGCCGGCCTCGATGATGTCGACGCCCATATGATCGAGGAGTTCGGCGACCTCGAGCTTTTCCTCGTGGGTCATGGTGGCGCCGGGCGACTGCTCGCCGTCGCGTAAGGTGGTGTCGAAAATAACGACGCGGTCCTTGTCGGACTGTGGCTGCGAGGTCATGGGAACTGTTCCTCTTTATCCAAAGATGGCGGCGGAGGATTGCGCCCGCAAGGCGCTCTCCGAGGTTCCGTTTTGGAAGGCCCCTGAGTGCCCGGGCGCACAGCGCCCAGCCGGCCCTCAGGGGCGAATAAGGAGCAGTGCCAGGAGTATAGGGGAGGCTTCGGGGCGGACCACAATCCCCCCGCCGATCGCGCAAATCTCGCGGCGCATCGACATACCGAACCCCTGCTGCGGGCCACGGGAGTGGCGGAAACCGGTGAATTCGCTTTGATCCCGGTGGCGCGACCATCTAGCGGAAAAGAGTGGTCGAGGGCAAGTCGTTTTTGTGCCCGCCAGGATGTCGCCATCCGACACATCTGTTTTGCCCCTTGAACCCGTCTCGCCGTCCCGATGCAGCCGCAACCATCGGCCACACAAAATTATTCGTGATCGGCCAAGACGGGCGCTCCGGCGGTGGCAGTGTTGCCACCGCATCCTCGTCGACCTCGATGTATCGGCCCGCAGAGCTTGCGGTCTTCCGCCTCATCCCACGGTGAATTTGCAGCACTTCGCCGGCTCGTCGAGCCACGCCGGAAGACGCTACTCGGGAAGCTACGAACAGATTTCAGCCATGAGCTCAGGGGCGATTTCGTGTGCTTATACTGCCCGGGCCGCCCCATCCGCTATTTTTCTTATCAGTGTTCCGAGTGTGGCGGCAAATGAGGCTCACTCAGGTTGAGCCGTGTTTGCCAATAGACCACTGTACCGATGCTTGAACATTCATTTGCGCGTGCGGCTTTAGCTGCGAGCGAGCGTTGGATCGGACGCAAGCTTCGTTAACTCATTGGTGAGCGGCGCCTGCACGTGACCCGACCAAATGTGCTGGCGTCCCTGCCTCATCCGCCGCACCGACCACAGGCTCTGCCAAGGATCCCGTGGTCTTGGCACCGTAACATCTCAGCCCCTGCTTGCCCTGACATTACCGAGCGCAAACGGATCGAAGCGCAACTTCTGTTCTCAGTCGCGAGGCAGCCGAGCTAATTGTGGAGATCAGAGAACACGGCCCTTCGCCGCTGGCGCGTTCGTTTCTGAGGCATTAGGTGCGCTCGCGCCCCTCTTTCCGGTCGGCGATGTCGCGCATGCACTGGAGCGCAAGCCGGCGACCCCCCACCGATTCGACTTGAATTAGTGCCTCGGTAGTCACAACTCGTCCGTTCTTTGCGCGATGAAGAAGCTTGCCGGTCCACACCCCCTCCTGGCGCAATTTGTTCCTCACCTCTTCGAAGGAGGATCCGGGCACTTCAGTTTTAAGAAGCTTCTCCTTATCTTTGCCTATCGCCTCCTCAAGCTTATACCCATATAGATCCTCGCAGCCGCGATTCCATTCGACGATGCTGCCGTCGGCGTCCCACATGAAAATAGGCACTCTCGCAAGCTCGAGCAGGCGTTTCTGCTGACGTAGCTGGCGCTCGCTCTCCCTCAGCGCCTCCTCCGTATGGCGCCGCTCCGTGACATCGACGAATGTGATGACGATGCCATCGATCTTGTTGTCGACGGTCCGGTACGGACGCATGCGCATGTCGTACCACAGATTACGGCGGCTATGGATTTCCCGCCGAATGGGTGCCAGGTCGGAGAGCACTCTCCTGCAGTCGCTAATCAGGTCGTCATATTCGAGTTGATGCGAAAAATCACTGATGGGCCGCCCTTCATCGCTTGATGTGATGCTGAAAAGGTCGGTCGCCCGGTCCGTGAAGCGTTTTATGCGGAACTCGGAATCCAAGAACAGCGTAGCGAAATCGGTCGCCGCCAGGAGGTTTTGCAGATCGCTGTTAGCCCGGGAAATCGCGTCCAGC
>JASHYD010000861.1 GCA_030043175.1 Xanthobacteraceae bacterium
CCGAATTATGGAGAGCCGCAGAAGGTACCTAAATTACGGCCAAAACTCTTCCGGCAATCCTTCACCAATGGGCGAGCGAATCGAGACGCCGGCACCGCACGTTAACCCCGTTAACGCGCCCGGATCAGAAAAACCAAGCCGACTCACCCGGCGGGATCACCTTCGACGAACTTCCAGAGCGAGAGGCAGGAAATGGCCGAAACACGATCTTTTAGATTGAGCATATCGGCCCCTTCCGGATAAGGCGCATCAAGCTTATTCGACCATTTGCACGCAGAGACCCAGTGGGCAAGGTCGGTCGCTCATAGGCGACTCGCGCGCAGAGCCAGAGTGCGAACCCAGCCCTGCTATTCGCTTTTAGTAGTTCGACTTCTCGCCCGCCTGCGCTTCCGAGCGGCAAGCGCCTCTTCCAGCAAAACCCGAATCGCGTCTGAACGCGATATACCCAGCGCGTCCAATTCAGCTAAAACATCCTTTGGCAATCGCACTGCCACGGCAGGATCTCGCCCTGTTGCTGGGCGTCCCGGCCCTCGCTTCTTATTTTGGTTTACCACAATCGTCGACTTCGCCATGAAATGGGTTACCAAAATGGTGAACCGACGGGAAGGCCATACTCCCCTCCCCACCGGCTCTAACTACAGCAACCCTGGTAGGAGGGCCACCTGGCTAACCTCAAGGTATTACGATTCCGATTTAATGCACGCACGCGCGGGGGAGAATAATGATTGCAGAATGTTCAAAGTTATTTTCTCGGTCGCTGGCACGGCCGTTGCCAATCTTGGGGCTGTTTGCTTCTCAGTACGTAGGAGCCTTGGTGTTTCATGAGAAGCCGTTCGAAGTTAGCTCGTATATCGATACCGGCCTGCGGATCGTAGTGTGTGTAGCGGTAGTAATGCGACTAGAGTTGATTCTCAGCCACCTATTGCGAGCTCCTTCGAGGTGACGAAGCGCCCGACCATGCGCCTGGATCGCGAAGGTAGGTCCCGCGCACGCGCAGAGAACGGTGATCGACCGCAAAAAGAAAAGGCTTCGAACATGGGCTCGACCCGCCGCCGTCAACCGCCGTAGGACGTCCAGCCGATTTCTTCGAAGCCGCTGCCTGCTCGCATGCATCAAGACTAAAAGCGCGTTCGGCTTGGCAGTGCATGCCTGGGCCCTCCCACCATCCGGTCTGCATGCATCGTTCCCATATAAAGTTGCAAGATCTCTCGAGGGACGGTCGCGCCGACTCAATATTCTGTGGCTTGCCGGGCGCGTCGTGTCATCGTCGTGCTCCTCAGGTCCTTGCCGTCGGCTCCCGGAACTGGCCCCGGGGAGCCGGCGCGGGCGTCGTCAGACCGGAAGCTTGCGGCTGTAATCGATCGCGCTAGAGCAGGCGAACAGAGCGACGCCGGCCGCGGCGAAGAACATCAGCACCAGGAAGTACGATCCGGTGATCTGCACTATCAAGCCGACGATGATCGGCACCGTAATGCCGGCGATGTTGCCGCCGAGATTCATGCAGCCGCCGAGGAAACCGGCGCGGTCCCGCGTGGCGAGCATCGAGGGGATCGCCCAATAGATGCCGCACCAGCGGAGGAAAAACAGCGTGGTTGACAGCAGCACGACGACGATGACGGGATCGCGGACATAAGCTACCGCGAACACCGAGACAGTCGCGGTCAACGCCGCGAAGCCCAAGACTGAGCGGAACACGAGGTTAAGTGCGCCACCGCGTGCCCGCCAGGCATCGCCCAGCAGACCGCCGACCAGTTCGCCGATGAAACCCGCGAAAAAGATGATGAAGGAGGCGCCACCCAGCGCCTTGATGTCAAAGCCGTGCACCTGGAACAGATAGGTCGGCATCCAGGTCAAAAGCCCGTAGAACACGGTGTTGAAGAACATCCAGCCGCAGCACATCAGCCAGACCGAGCGGAAGCGGAAATAGGCGCTCCACCCGCCGCCGCGCGAGGCCGGCGCCTGGGCGTCTTCCTTGGAATGCGCCGCTTCGATGAAAGACGCCTCGTGCTCGTCGACGGAGGGATGCTCGCGCGGCGTATTGCGGATGTACCACCACGCCAGCACCCCACACAGGATCGTGCTGACGCCGGCGACCAGGAATGCCGCGCGCCATGAGTCGAATGCCGCGATCAGCCAAGTGATGACGATCGCGCCGAGGGCAGCGCCAAGCGGTGCGCCGCCGTCTAACAACGTGGCGCCGCGGGCGCGCTCGTTCTGGGTCATCCAGATCGCGTTGAGCTTGCCGCCCGCCGGATAGATCGGCGCCTCGGTGGCGCCCAAACCGAGCCGCGTCAGGAGCAGCATTACCCAGCTGGTGGAAGCCCCGGCGATCGCCTGGAAGAAGCCCCAGCCGATGGTCGACCCAGCGATGATGATGCGCGGTTTGAACTTGTCCGCGAGCATGCCGCCTGGGACCTGCATAAAGGCGTAGGTCCAGAAGAACGAGCTGAAGATCATACCCTGCGCCGCAGGATCAAGATTGAACTCCTTCGCGATCAGCGGCATCGCGACCGAGAGTGAGGCGCGATCGATGTAGTTAATCGCGATCAGGAACAACAGCAGCAAGAAGATCTTCCAGCGCACGCTGCTCCGCCTTGATACCAGAGCACGTTCTGCCGTCGTCCCACGCCCGTCCATTCTCATTCTCCGTCAGTTTGATCACGCTCTTCTGCCGCAAACGGAGTGAGTGATGATCGCCTGCGGTGCCTGTCCCATCAGCCACCCGCATCTTGCTGTCGAACACGACAATGATTGTCGCGGCGGTTGATGGAAGCAGAAAGCTACCATGTCGGTGGCACGCAAGCTTGCTGTTATCCTGCATCGGATATGGATGAGCGGCGCTACATTCTGCTGGCCCACTCTGGCCGCATGAACATGTTCTGTCAGTCGAGGCCCATTCGCTGCGCAAGCGGCGAAAGCTGTCCCTGTCGGGACGGGCGGCGTCGAAAACCCTGAGGCCATGGTGCGGCGGATGAGACCTGGACGGCGTAGAGAACTGTGGGCCTAGCAGAGACATCGATCCGAGCAACTGACAACTATCAACGAGGCCGGAGATTAGAGAACGGACTGGCGTTGCGGCCGGACAAAGGAATGGGAGTTGGAGGAAAAGTGAATTCGAAGGGCTTTCGGGGTGGGTCACGACACCAGCCCTCCCGAAGCGAGGTCTCATGATGGATCAGGTCAGGTCGCAAACATGGTGGCAGCACGGTCTTTAGGGATTGACGGTCGGAAGCGCGGGCGCCGCCGCGCTGGTGACGTCCGCGCCCGATCAAAGCCCTGCCGTGAGGCAGGGGGGCCGATGCTCCTGCGATCGATCGCAGCGGTCGATCGCCAATTGGTTTTGATCAGGGTTGCTGCGGCTCGTTGCCGTTATCGAAGGTGAGCAGCGGCTGCCAGGTATCGCAGAAATGCTCGGTCCTGAATTTGTCGAACGGATGCGGCCCTTGCGGTGTGAGCAGCCCTTGCGGCGTGAGCACCTGGATCTGATTGCCGAGGAGGGTGTTGAAGGGCAGCCAGAACGGCGGTGCCGCACCGCCCGCCAAGTTGTTTAAACTCCCGATGTTCGGATTGCCGGTCTTCACGAAATTGGCCCAGTAGGTCTTCATATCGGTCGCCAGCCTCGCCTGCGTGGCGGTGAAGTCCGCGCCAAAGTTGAAGATGTACTGGAGTTCGGCTGCGTGCTGCGAAGCCGTCGTGAAGCCTGAGCCATTCGACCCCGGACCCGGGACCCCGGCCGTGCTCGGGGCGTTTGGATCGTCAAACTCGTAAGCAAAGACCGGGACCCGCTTGGACAAGTCGCTGTTTGAATCAAAACCGTTACAGGCGAACAGGAGATCGGTGAAGATCTGCGAGAGCGCCTCATCGACGTTACCGCTGTCGAAGTTGTTGTTGAGGCCGGGGATCGACGAGCTTGTTTGCGGAACAAAGTCGTGGAAATCCCGGATCGGGTATTCGCGTTCCGCCGTCGCCGAGGCGGCGACGACTGCCTCGGTGAAGGGCGCGGTCGGTCCGGATGTGGACGGTGTGGCCGTCACGACGGTGGCGAGGAAGAACTCGATCTCCTGCAAGTAGGAGCAGTCTGCCGGGGTGCCGGTAAACTGCGGCGTTGCGCAGAGAATGTTCGGGACCTGAAGGTCGAAGCTCGCTGGGCCGCCGGCGGCGAAGATTGTCGGACCGGTGCCGTTGGGAGCGGTGACCTCACTGGGAAAGAGGAGCGGCTCGAAGAGCCGGCCTTCATTGGCGTTGGTACCCTGGAGCACCGAGACATGGTTGAACTGGCCGGTCGAGAAGGCCGTATGGAGGTCAAGCGGCAGGATTTTCGTGCCGAAATTGGGCGTGATGCCGAAACCGCCGAAGAGGCTTTCGTTCGCGAAGAGTTGGGTTGTGGTCAGTCCCTGGAGGCAGGCCAGGGTCAAAGTGCCACCGCAGAATGCGTTGGCATCTTTCTGGGCGAAAGCATTGCTAAGGGTTTGGTAAGTGGCGAGCGATGGGACGTCATGATACATATACCCACCGCTCTCGATGATCGCACCTCGGAACAGATCCCGGCCGGTGAGACGCCTGAAGGTGTTCGTGGAGGCGAGATGCGTCGAGACGCTGAGACCGCCGGCTGATTCGCCGCCGACCGTCACCGCCGCCGGGTTGCCGCCGAAAGCTGCGATGTTGTCCTGGACCCAGGCCATTGCGAATTGCTGGTCCATGAGACTGTAGTTGCCTGCGTCACCAACGTCCTGGAAGGCGTTGGCCTCTGTCGCTGCCAATACGCTGGCGGCGAGGAAGCCGAGGCTGCCGAGGCGGTAGTTGATCGTGACGACGATGATGTTGTTCTCGGCTACCATCACCGACGGGTCGTAGTCAGACCCGGCGCCGCCCACCAGCGCCCCCCCGTGAATCCAGATAAAGACAGGGAGCTTGGACTTCGCGGTGGCGGTCGACGGAGCGTAGACGTTGAGGAACAAGCAATCCTCGGAATCGGTTGCCCGTCCCTGCGGGCAGGTGTGACCGAAGGTTCCCGCGACGATCGATCCCTGGCCGGGATTGGGTGCCTGGGGCGGTTTCCAGCGCAATGTGCCTTCCGGCGCCTGGCCGTAGCGGATGCCGAAGAAGACGTTGACCCCGGTTGTCGGATCTCCCTGTTGTTCCTGGAAATTGGTCAGGCCCTGATAGGTGCCGGTCCTCGTGACGACAGGAGCCGTAAGCTGGACTGCATTTGACACCGGCGCGGTAGCCAGGACGCAAGCGATGCTAATCGCGCCGATTGCGCTAGGCCGGAAGTACTGCGATTGCCCTCTCATTGGCCTCCCCCTGTCCCAGCGGCCGGTATTACCGGCCTTTTCCGCCGACCATTCTACGCTGTCGGTCAGCCATTGCTGCCGGTCTTGCCCGCAGCGCAATAATGACGGGGGCCCAACCTACGCGCAAGCGAATTTGTAATGAAATACTATTTGGAAATGCGCCTTGCCAGGGTTCTGCTTATTCGTTTCTCCTTTGTGGCCGGGCATGTCCGGGCTATTCGTTTCTCCTGAAGATGAGATCGCGGCTGGATCTGTTGATGTGGTCGCGATCACGGCTTACGGCCTTCGTGGCGCTCGTTCCTCCACAATTCGCCCCCATAGGTCTAGCTGGCTCAAACATAATTCAGGACGGCGCGAAGGAACGTCGGCAGATCGCTTGTAGCCGACCGCAACGCGCCTGCGCCAGCAAGGGTGGGCACAATCCCGGCTTGGAACCTGCTGCCGCTGCGAATCATGCGCCGCAGCGCCGAGGCGAGGCGATATTGAGACAACTCGGTCATCAGCGCGTGGATTTTGCTGTGATGCAGCTTCAATAGACTGGGTGAGGAAATCCCAGATATCCCAAATTTCGGAATAGTTCGAGAAATAACACAATGAGAGGAAAGCTACCTGCAAGGTTGTAAATTGCCCGGATAGAAATCTTGAACGACTTGCTTGGTGACGGCAAGTATCGAAAGTTGTCGCGTCAAGGCTTTCCGCCGCGGGAGATACACGGACCGTGCCCGAGGTGGATAGTCGTCACGGGTAAAGACGATTCAAATGCGACCGACACCAACGCTAGCACAAAAGCTAATTCTGTCTTTCGCGTTGCCGGGTGGGCGACGGGGATGGTCAAGCAGGCAAGGTCAAATTCCCGGTCTAACAGCGAGTTCGGCACCGTGAACCAGCGCCTCCAGCTTGGCCCAGGCGATCTGGGGATGGCAGCGTCCGCCGAAGCCGCAATCGGCGCCGGCCATCACATTCTCCGGCCCCACGAGACGACCAAAGCGGCGGATGCGCTGAGCCACTAATTCTGGATGCTCGATGCCATCCGTCGCATGCGAGATCATGCCAGGGATAAGAATCTTGCCCTCCGGAAGTTTCACGTGTTCCCAGATCGCATACTCGTGCTCATGCCGTGCGTTCGCGGCCTCGATCAGGTAGCCTTGCGCCCGCACCCGCAGCATGAGATCGACGAGCTTGTCGAGCTCGATATCGAAGGCATGTGGGCCGTGCCAGCTGCCCCAGCACAGATGATAGCGAATGTGGTCCTCCGGGAGGTCGCGCAGTGCATGGTTGAGCGCCTCGATCCGCACCTCGCAGTATTTGCGAAAGGCAGGCAAACCCATGTCGATGCCGATGCGGTCCCAGAGGGCCGGTAGCCAGGCATCATCGATCTGCAGGATGAATCCGGCAGCGACGATTGCTTGGTATTCCCTGCGCATCGCCTCCGCGAGCGCAAAGACGAACTCCTCCTGGCTCCGGTAATACCCGTTGCGGCGGTACGGCTCCAGGCTCGCCGGCGCGGTGGTGGTAATGAAGGCTTCGGTATCGGGTCCGACTATGTTCCGGAAAATCTCGATCTCGCGCTTGACACTTGCTTCTCCGCAGTAGCTCACCGGGCCGGTCGCGATCCAATGCGGACGGGACTGTTTGATTTGCCCAGCCGGCTCGTAGAACAAGGTCCCGTGCTCAGTGGCATAGCGGTAGAAGTCCGCGAAGACCTCGCGGTCCTTCCCCTGAAGGATAATGGGCTTTCCGCCTGCCGGCGGACACACTTCGAAGCCGGCGAAACGATCGTCAACATAAGCGAGCCAGTCTCCGCCCTTCGTGTATTCGCCTTCATTGATGACATCGATGCCGATCGCGCGCTGTCGCGCAACCACGTCGGCAACGATGTTGCGCAAGTCGGCATCGCCTTCGCGGCTCGGCCGGTCAGTGCCATCCCCGCGCGGCAGGCTGCCGACATGGGTCGTGAGAATCTTGGTGCTTGTGCTTCGTCGCATTATCCGATCACTACGAAATGGTTGCTCAGCGAATTCGAACAAGCTCCCTCAGTTATCCCTCCGAGCGAGCTATCCGTCCAAGAGCAGTGCGGCAATATATTTGAATTTGACGGCCTCCGCCATCAGACCGGTATCCTGTGACCTTCTCGGGTGGAACTGTCTCCTTGGGGTGCGCGCGAACAACCATAGCCCGAACCTCCCGCCTCGTAGTCCTTGCGGCCGCTTTCGGCAACGGCCCGCTGGTAGCTCTTTGGTAAAGTTCGGCTAGCCGGCTTCCGTACATTTATGCCGAATGCTAGTCTTCGTGCCTACCCTGGATCGCCTTGAACTTGAGGCGAGGAGTCAACACAGAGAAGAAGACCAATGAAATCCGGATGGCTTTTGGCGGTGGGGCTGGCTTCCACAGCTTTTTGTACAATCGGTTTGTCCCAGGAGATGGACTTCAGCAAAGTCCAAATCATTGCCGAGCGGCTCGGACCAAACGTTTACATGTTGACTGGCTCGGCCGGGCTCGATCCATCTCACGAAGATGCTGCCGGCGGGCGGATCGGCCTACTCACAGGCCCGGATGGCATCTTGATGATTGATTCCCAATACGTGCAGCTCGCCGACAAAGTTTTAGCCGCGATCAGGCGTATCGACACGCGGCCGATTCGATTGCTGGTCAACACGCACATCCATCGCGACCACACGGCAGGCAACGCATACTTTGCGAAACAGGGTGCAGTGATTTTTGCGCGGGAAGAGCTGCGCGAAGGAATGGTTCGCCTGTCGAAGATGCCCAATGCCAGCACCAATCCCGTGGCCAATCCGGCTGGCTTCCCGCTTGTCACCTATGGGATGGGGCCGCCGCTGAAGATTCACATGAACGACGAAGTGGTCGACTTGATTCCGATAAGAGCGGCTCATACCGACGGCGATACCAACATCAAGTTCGAGAAGGCGAACGTGCTCTTTATCGGCGATTTCTACCGCAACTACGGTTATCCCTTCATCGACATCATCAACGGCGGCACGTTGAAAGGCATGTTGGAGGGACTTGAGGCAACGATGAAGGCCGCCGATGCGAACACGATGATCGTTCCGGGCCACGGCACCCTCATCACACGCGATGCCATTGTGCCTTATCGCGATATGATTGTCGCGGTTGCAGACAAGGTGGAGCAAATGATCGTTCAGGGAAAAAGTTTGCAAGAAGTGCTGGCCGCAAAACCGACGGCTCCATATGATTCGAAAGTGGCAGGCGGCACGGAGTCAAGTGCAGAGCGGTTCGTTACCGCGGTGTACCACGAGCTGAAGGGGGGCGGCAAATAAGGCGATGGAACGGAAAGTGCGCCACGCGTTCCAAAATAGCAAGTCGGCGCTTATATGAGAGACCTCAGGGAGAGAGGTCTTTTCGCGATCAACATTCGTCCACTCCTACGTTCACGCGAGCGTGTGTCTGCATTCGCCAGCCCTAAGCGAAACTCACCTTCTGACCCCGTGTCGTGCGGGCGACCGACTTTGGAAACATTTAGGTGACGTCAGTGATTTGACCTCGATCAACCGCGAATGGCCTGGGCCACGATGATCAAGGGCGATCGCTACCAGGAGCCGTCAGGGAGACTCGGGGTGGCCTTTCATGTGTGCGGAGCATGCAAGTCCGCTGCCCAGCTTGATGGTGGGAAGGAGCGGTGGTGTGCGAGGGCATGCCGTGAGGGGGGGACGAAAGAAGCGTGGAGCAGAACCACGGCCTGATCGACGAGAACCGGATAACGAGGCCTGTCGGACGAACGAGCATGTGAGCGCAAAGTCCACTGCCATCAAGGTCCTGGGTGGTAAATCCGGCGGGCGTGTGGAAAAGGCGATTGATCTTACCTCGGGAGGGCACCGCGCGATTATCAGGAGCTCAGAGAAGCGCGACAGCCCGATGATGATGTCCTCGGTAATGCCGTCGGACGCGCGGCGCCCGAATTCGCAAGCGCCTTCGCGAAAGACATGCGAAGATACGCAGTGATTTGCCTTCGTTGATCAGGATACTGCGCATGACTGAAACG
>JASHYD010000862.1 GCA_030043175.1 Xanthobacteraceae bacterium
GGATGCAATTTTGGGCATTGATCACGTAGGTTAGAGCACGACCCTGGTTCACCCATTCATAGACGCCGGCCGGACAATAGCGGCAAGATAGCCCGGCATAGACGTCGTGCTCGGACCTCTTCTGCAGCTCGAGATCCGCCACCCGCAGGTGAACTGGCTGATCTTCCTCATGATTTGTATTCGACAGGAAAACTGACGACATAAGGTCGAAGGTCAGCTTGCCGTCCGGCCTCGGATAGGCGATCGGGCGACATTGTGCCGCGGTCTTCAGGCAGGCGCTGTCGGACTTGCCATGCCGAAGGGTGCCGAATAATGGCAGGCCGAGCGTGCCGGCCCACATATCGACGCCGGCGCAGCCCACGCCAAGCACCGTGCCGAGCTTCGACCACAGCGGCTTGGCGTTGCGGACTTTCCACAAATCGGCGCCAATTGCCGAGTCGCGCCAGGCGGCCTCATAAGCGGCGATTTCGTCGTTGGCGCGGCCGGCCGCCAGGGCTTGCGCCACGTGTTCGGCGGCCATTATGGCCGATCGCATGGCGTTATGGGTCCCCTTGATGCGCGGGACGTTGAGAAACCCGGCTCCGTCTCCGATCAGCGCACCGCCTGGGAATACCAGCCGGGGCACCGACTGCCAGCCACCCTCGGCGATCGCCCGGGCTCCGTACCCGAGGCGCCGGCCGTCCGTGAAGGTGTCGCGAACGAGCCGGTGAGTCTTGAAACGCTGAAATTCTTCAAATGGCGACAGGTACGGGTTCTCGTAATTGAGGTGTACGACGAAGCCGACCGACACCAGGCAATCGTCATAATGGTAAATAAAGGAGCCGCCGCCGGTGCGGTTGTCGAGCGGCCAGCCCAAAGTGTGCTGTACCAGTCCGGGCCGGTGTCGATCCGGTGCGACTTGCCACAATTCCTTGAGGCCGATACCGAACTTTGGCGGCTCGCGGTCGCGATCGAGACCGAATCGGGCGATCAGTGCCTTCGTCAGATGGCCGCGCGCGCCTTCGGCGAACAGCGTATATTTCGCCCGCAATTCCATGCCGCGGGTGAATGAACTCTTTGGTTCGCCGTTGCGGCCGATGCCTACGTCGCCGGTGGCGACGCCCACGACCTCTCCGCGTTCGCCAAACAGCACCTCGGCGGCGGCGAACCCGGGGTAGATCTCGACCCCCAACGCCTCGGCCTTCGCGGCGAGCCAGCGGCACACATTGCCCAGCGAGACGATAAAATTACCGTGATTATTCATCAGCGGCGGCATCAGCGCATTGGGAAAGCGCAACGCGCCGCGCGCGCCCAGCATATAGAAACGATCGTCGGCAACAGCAGTCTTGATCGGCGTATCCTCGCGACGCCAATCAGGCAACAGCACGTCGAGCGCAGACGGGTCGATCACGGCACCGGATATGATATGGGCGCCGACCTCGGAGCCTTTTTCGACGACCACGACGGAAATGTCGGAGGAAAGCTGCTTTAACCTGATGGCGGCGGCCAGGCCCGCGGGTCCGGCACCGACGACCACCACGTCGAACCCCGACGACTCCCGGGCGGGCATATTCATGACCAATCTCCATGCTCCGGGTTTGCTGAGCGCGCCGTTTGTCCTCGGTTTGCCCGCCTGTCGCAATCAGCGCAGCCGCCGCTGGCCAACCGTAAATGCCAACTCGGAAATGTGCTAGTTCTCCTGATATGGGCATCATTCGGCCTGATGACGCGTACGCGCTCCTTGCCTTCTATGTCGAGGCGGGGGTCGATGCCCTGCTCGAGGAGGCACCGGTCGACCGCCTTACCGGCTGGGCGGAGGAACCGGGCTCGTTACCGCTGTCCGCCAAGGAGCCGCGTTCCTCACCCCGGCCGCAAACGCGCGCGCCGCTGGGCCGTGCAAATGACGCCGCCTCCGCGGCGCGAGGCAAGAACGCAGACGCCCCGCCGGCCCCGGACGCCGCTATCATGGCGGCGCGCCAAGCCGCCGCCAGCGCCCCGAGCCTCGATGTGCTGCGCGCGATAATTGAGCGGTTCGAGGGCTGCGCGCTACGTTTCACGGCAAAGCAGCTCGTGTTCGCGGACGGCAACCCGCGGGCGAGGGTGATGTTCGTCGGCGAGGCTCCTGGCCGCGACGAGGATATCGTGGGGCGGGCGTTCGTCGGGCGCTCGGGCCAGTTGCTCGACCGCATGATGGCTGCGATCGGGCTCGATCGCGCCGCCGCCTATATCGCCAATGTCGTCCCCTGGCGCCCGCCCGGAAACCGCACACCGACGCCGCAGGAAACCCAGATCTGCCTGCCCTTCATCAAGCGCCAGATCGAACTCGCTGATCCCGATGTCTTAGTGTGCCTCGGCGGCCCTTCCGCCGCCGCACTGCTCGGCTTGACCGAGGGCATCCGCAGGTGCCGCGGCCGCTGGCGTGCCTACCATACCGGCGCCCGGGAAATTCGCGCCATTGCGACTTTCCACCCCGCCTATCTTTTGCGCACGCCGCTCGAAAAGCGGTTTGCTTGGCGCGACTTTCAAGCAATCAAGGCCGCGCTGGCGCACTAGGAGCTGCCCAACCTGCCTGGTTTTTATGTGAAATCGAGGTTCCCCCGGGCCCCATTCGCCCGAATGCGAGCGACAAAACTTGCCGCCATTTGAAGTTGTAACCACCTTGCTCGGTAACGCCAGGCCAAGTGTCGGCCGCTTTTTCTGCCCCACACAGCGACCCGTCTCCACCAGGCTTGCACATTCAGACCGATAAAAAGTCTTAATCTGCTGCGTTTTTCCAATAAATTCAGGGGCTTTTAGGCAGAAGCGTTGTAAATGCGCAACTCACCGCTCGGATTCGAACACTTTAACGCCAATTGATACGGACGACCGGGAGGCACGGGTGCTAGGCACGCCCCCCACGCTGCGAGGCGTGAAGCACAATCAAGGAGAGGGGCAATATGCGAACTAAGCTCTGCTATGGTATCGGACTGCTTGCTTTGGTCATTTCGTGCGCAGGATCCGCGACGGCAGCGGATTTGCCCGTGAAGGCGCCGCCGCCGGCAGCAATACCCGTCTATCTGTCCGATTGGGCCGGGTTCTATATCGGCATCAACGGCGGCGGCGGCTGGGCCGAGAATTCGTTCGATTTCAACCCGATCTTTAACGCGAAACCGTCCGGAGGCGTCTTCGGCGGCCACGCCGGGTACAACTGGCAATACGGATCGGTCGTGGCCGGCGTGGAGGCGGACTTCGACGGCGCTGACATCAAGCAAACGGTCCTTGGCCTCGAGCAGAAGACCAACGAGTTGGCTTCGGCGCGCGCGCGACTTGGCTACACCTTCGTGCCGAATATGCTTGTTTACGGCACCGCAGGTACCGGTTGGGGTCATACAAGCTTGAATGTGACGGGCTTGACGACCGATGCAATCAATCAGTTCGGCTGGACCGCAGGAGCGGGGCTTGAGTACAAACTTGTCGATCATGTGCTCCTGCGGGCCGAATATCTGCATTACGATTTCGGCAAGACGAGCGTGCCGGTCTTCGGTGACAACTTGACGGAGACGGTCAATGTCGTCCGCGGCGGCGTGAGCTATAAGTTCTGAGCCTGGACATGAACGCGGCCCGGCCCAAGGGCCGGGCCCTTTTTATCTGCTCTGCGCCGCGTCGAGCGGGCCCTTGCCCGCATCCCCCTGAGGGCGAATCACCCCCCAGCCAATGCGCAGCAGCGCCAGGCGTCCCTGGATTGCGCGCTCGAAGGCGCGCGGCACCTCCGCCACCAATCCCTTAAAGCGCGTCGCGATATCCGCGGGCGCCTGCGCGCGGGTGTCGTCATTGGGCCATACCACCACCGCTCCCTTGCGGCGGAGGTCATCTGCGGTGATCCACGGTGTGCGCTCGGGTGCCGCGTCAAGGTAGAGGCTTGGCCGCGCCGGCGCGCCGAGCGCTACCAGTGCGGCGGTGCGCGGTTCTCCGGCCACGATCGCAAGCGAAGCGCCGGTGCGCCGCTCGAAGCTCTCCTGAAAGAAGCGGCCCATCGCTGCGGCAGGCCGGTCGACGCCCGGACCCGCGACGCCGAGCCACGGCAGGGCGACGATCGCTGCCGCCACCCCGAGTGGCGGCGCCGTCAGCAACAGCAACCACGCGCTGGCGACGACACGCGGCCGATGCCAGCGAATCGAATTCCCGGCCGATACCACGACCGCAAGGCCCGACAGGAGCAAATAGGGCGCGACAGTTCCGGACGCCTGGCGTTCCTCAGAGAAGCCGGCCAGAAGCGCTGCCGCAAAGGCGGGCACGAGCGTGAAGAAGTAGACGAAACGCCGGCCGAACGGATCCGTGAAGCTGCGCGCGAAGACCGGCACCTTCTCCTTGGAACGGAAGGGCCATTGGCTGGCCAGCGCCACAAGTGCGATAAGGCCCGCCTCGCAAAGGATCACAAGCTCCACGAAACCAAACAGACCGGTCAGATAGGAACCCCTGACGCCGGGCAGACTGACCTTAAGCGACAAGTTGGCGCTTGGCGAATCGAGCCAGAGCAGGTGGGGAAACAGCACCACAACGATCACGATGCTGGCAAGCCATGGCTCGGCTGAGCGCAGCGCCCGCTGGCCACGCCGCGTCGCGACCAGGAAGACGAAGATCGCCAACATCAGGATCAGGCCCGCATAGGTGGTCAGCACCAAAAGCCCGAGTTGCAGCGCAAGCAGGAACCAGCTCGCGCGCCGACGCTCTGCGAGCGCACGCCAGAGACTGACAAGGGCGAACACCGTGAGAGGCATCGCCAGGACGGCCGGTCCGAAATCGGCGGTTGGCGCCGCAAACGCGAATATGCCGGCCATCAGCAGCACCGCGAAAGTCGCATGGTGCGGCCCGACGACGGCGCGCCCGAGCGTGAACACGCCGTAATAGGCGATCACGATGCAGGCTTGAGCAAGCAGGTACACGCCTCGCGTGCCGGCGATACGAAAGGCGACCTCCGCCAGCCAGAAAGCGAGCGGCGGGCCAAACGAACTGCCGAGCTCAAATTCGTGACCGACTGCAAGCACCACAGGAAGTTCGCCCGGAGGCGAAGCATAAAACAGCGACGGCACCAGCCACCACAGCGCCCCCTGGGTCAGCGTCGCCGCCCAGAATACAAGCCGTGGCTGCGAACGCAGCACTTCAACAATGAGTGGGGTGTAGAGCATCACCGCCTGGGATCGCGGGCGTCCCGTCCGCGATCTTTTAGATGCGGGCGGGACGCCCGCGCGGCGCAGTGTAGCCCGCATCGCGCGAAGCGCAATGCTAGGAACCACACTGCCGGGCGGGTTTGCCACCGGCCGACAAAAGCCCGCACCCATTGTGCGCACCTGACGGCAGCCCGGACCCAGTGGCCGAGCCGGGTTACCCATGCTGAGCATGAGTGCGGGCAAAACCAACCCGCGCCTCACCGCGCAATGAGATCGGCGGCAGCCCTGAAGAGCCCGTCCTCCTCGCCGCGTGCGTTGTAGACGGCCACGACCGGCGCGAAACTGCGGCGGTGATGCACGGTCGGGCCAAGCGCGGACAGCGCACGAAAATGTTCGGGCACGGCGTATCCCATATGCCGCTCGAAGCCATAGCCTGGGTGAGCGGCCCCGATCTGCATCATCAGACGGTCTCGCACAACCTTGGCGACGATCGACGCTGCCGCAATCGACAGCACGCGCGCATCGCCGCAGACCACCGGCTCGCACTCGCAGCCACCATCGATGCGATCGATCCCGTCTACGAACACAAGCCGCGGCCGCAGCGCCAGGGCCGCGACAGCGCGGCCGAGCGCCCACAGCGACGCGCGCCGGATATTGTCGCGGTCGATGCGGGCGGTCGAGCCGAATGCAATACCTACCTCCGAGGTCGCGAAGATGCGCTCATAGAGCCTCTCGCGCTCGAGCGGGGTGAGTTTCTTGGAGTCGTTGAGACCGCGTGGAATACGGCTCGGATCGAGAATCACCGCTGCCGCCACCACGGGACCGGCGAGAGGACCGCGCCCGGCCTCGTCGCATCCTGCCACCGGAAACAGGCCGCGTTTGATGGCGGCGCGTTCCCGCGCGAAGGTCGGCCGCAGGGGTGGCTCACCGAGCGGCAGCCGCGGCGC